>JBJMLT010000182.1:0-5139 GCA_045805165.1 Flavisolibacter sp. | reverse complement strand
CAGGTCCCGATCAAATAGTTACATTGCCAATTGATGTAGCTACCCTAACCGGTACTGCAACAGATGCAGTGGGCATCATTACTTCCTATCAGTGGAGAAAAGTTTCAGGGCCGATGAATTATTTTATGGTGGCGCCCGATAATAAACAAACAGAGGTAACCAGCATGATCATCGGCACATACCAGTTTGAATTAAGAGCTTCCGATAACAGAGGGTTTGTAGGAAAAGATACAGTGGCGGTGTTTGTGCATAAGGCAATGTGATAATGTGCAAATGTGGAAATGTGCTAATGTGCCAATAAAGTGCAGGTTGTATTTATCAATTGAATAGGATGAAAATTCTATAAAGAATAACAATACAAATAAAAAACAGATAATATTAAAATGAAAGAAATAAAGGGTATTCTACTGATTTTAGTACTGGGGATAATGAGTTGTGGAGATACGAAGAAAATTGGAAGTGGTAAAAGTGAATTAACTGCAAATGAACTCCAGCCTTACGGAAGGTATCTGAGAACAAATGACATGGGTATAGAACTAATTAGTACAGCCGTGCATTTTGGATTCACCTTTACTGGAAATCAGTGCCAGGTTTTTTTATCAGTACCAGATAAGAACACGCATGGTTATATTCAATATGAATTAGATGGCGAATATCAGAAAAGGATGAGAATTGAAAGTACGGGCGATCAACCATTGGTATTGAAGGCGCCAAATGGAGGTAAACATAGTATTTGGATCTATAAAACAACAGAAGCTTCTTCCGGACCCATTTATATTAAGAAAGTAATAGCAAAAAATATTAAAACTTTAGATGTTCCTGTAAAGCCTTTAATAGAATTCATTGGCAATAGTATTACATGCGGAGCAGCATCTGATGCTTCTGAGATGCCTTGTGATTCCGGAAATTATCATGATCATCATAATGCCTATTATGCTTATGGGCCAAGGGTAGCAAGAGCATTAGGAACCAATTTTATTATAAGTAGTGTAAGTGGTATTGGAATTTATAGAAACTGGAATAGTGACGGACCTACAATGCCCCAGGTATATGAAAAAGCAGAACTACAGGAAGATCATTCAGAACTTTGGAACTTCTCCAGATATTCTCCTAATATAGTAAGCATCGCTTTAGGGACAAATGATTTTAGCAGAGGAGATGGAAAGAAAGAAAGGCTACCCTTCGATAGTGCAGCCTTTGTTTCCAATTATATAAACTTTGTAAAGCTTGTTAAATCAAAGTACAAAAATGCTCAGATAGCATTACTGAGCAGTCCTATGATACGGGATAAAAACGCTTTACTATTTGAACACTGTCTGAAAGCGGTAAAATTTAATATTGATGAACAATTTCCAAAGGATAAACCGGTTGCTATCTATCTTTTTCAACCGATGGTTCCAAATGGATGCTATGGTCATCCAGGTGTCGAAGATCATGGTGTAATGGCAAATGAACTGATTCCCTTCTTTAAAAAGTTATTGTAAGATCAGAAATTACAATCTTTCAATTTTCTTTTGAATGGTTTGCTTGTCGCTTTGTGTTTTGGCAAGAGATAGGGCGAGCTGAAAATTTTGAATGGCTTTTCTATTATCTATTCCTGTATATAGTTCACCAAGAAGGGTGAAATAAAAATGATTATCTGTTAGCTTCAGCTTTTCAGCTTCTTCAATAGCTTTTTGCTTACCATAGGCTTTCGATAATGCGTATGTTCTGTTTAAAGCTGCAACAGGAGAATATTGTAATTGAAGAAGCTTGTTGTAGAGCATTAAAATAGATTCCCATTTTTCCTGTGTATCTTCTTTAATAGTGTGCCAGTAAGCAATGCTCGCTTCAAGATGATATTTTGAAACAGATTCACCACCGGAAGCCTTGTGCAGGTAATAAACTCCTTTTTCAATTAATTCTCTGTTCCATAAAGATTCATCCTGTTCATTATAAAGAACCATTTCACCATTGTCATTTGTTCGGGCTGGAAAACGAGAGGAATGAAAGCACATTAATGCGAAAAGAGCATTTACGTCAGGCAAGTTAGTTTGTTCATATTCTACAAGCATAGATGCAAGCCTCATGGCTTCAACGCACAGCTCTTCACGTAATATTGCATCATTACTTTCGGAATAATAACCTTCACTGAATAGTAGGTATAAAGTAATTAAAACAGATTGCAATCGATTATTGATCTCCTTTCCTGAAGGAAATTCAATTGGTATATTTTCCTGTCGTAAAATTTCCCTAGCCCTGTATAGCCTTTTATTAATGGTTTCTTTATTACTTAAAAATGCGGTAGCTATTTCATCAATACCAAATCCACAAAGTATTCGAAGCGCCAATCCGACCTGTGATTCAACAGGTATAACAGGATGGCATATGGCAAAAAGCATTTGAAGCTGACTATCAGATATATTCTTATCCGAAAGATCAATATCTATTTGTTCATTATTTAATGATTGGACCTTAAGATCGTTAGCTATTTTACCCGTAAATATCTTTTCTCTTTTAATATGGTTTATAGCTTTATTCTTTGCAACAAAATAGAGCCATGCTACGGGATTATCCGGAATGCCTTTATATGTCCAGGATTCGAGAGCGGCCATAAATGTTTCGCTTGCAATATCTTCAGCAACTTGCATATACCGGATTCCTAAATAGGTACAAAGGACCGAAGTGAGTTTTCTGAATTCGGTCCTGAACAAATGTGGAATAAGGTTATACTGCTCCATAATTGTAAATCCCGGTAAAGCTAACGGGACTTCATTTATGAGTTAACTCCGTGGCCTCTGATAATTTTGCGGACCTCTACGCTATTTCCATCTCCCTGAAGGACTGGAGATCCTTTTGCAAATTCTACTGCTTCTTCAACAGATTCTGCTTTAACAATTATGTATCCTCCAATGGTTTCCTTAATATCTCCGAACGGGCCATTTGTTACCACACCTTTATGCCATACTATGCGGCTATCGTCGAAAGGGAGGCCATTGCCACCTACAAATTTATTCTGCGCAGCAATGGAGCCAATCCAATCCATGGTTTGCTTCATCCAGATCTGCATCTGTTCGGGAGAGGCTATTTTGGTACCATCTTCATGCCTGAAGATCAACATAAATTCGTCCATAAAAATTAGTTTTTAATGTTGTAAAATGATTTGTGATATTATAACAATTGAAGTTGAAGGAATTGGACGGGAATAAATTTAATAAGTTTGAAGTTTGAAGTTTGAGGTTTGAGGTTCTTCATGCTCGTTTAGTTAACAGTTGGCAGAGACGTTGACAAGTTAAAAGTTGACAAGGAGGGGAAAATCACAGATATTAGATTTTTCGATCTTACATTTTCTTAAGGTCTGGCATGTTTTATTTATTTTTGATTGGTCCTATTTGAAATTGTTCTTTGCGCCTTTCTCTAATCTAGAGTTCTTTCGGAAACAAACTCTCCCTCCCTAATTCCCAATTCCCAATTTCAAATCCCCTCTGACTTCCGCCTGACTTCATATTAAAAGCGATAAGACTTCATATTAAAAGCGTTCATGAGTCATGTTCCATCTATGGATGAGTTATGTTTGAGCTATAAATAAGTCATAGATGATCCTATTCCCCAAAAAGTACCATATATAACATTATAATGCTCTTTATATTCTTGAATCACGGAGCTATGGATGCACAGAGTGGCATATCAATTAAAACTCACATCTTCTGCAAGGTAACCGTGCCATTTACATCGGCATAAACATAAACTGTTTCGCCCTGGACGGTTTGAGTAGCAGTTTGGATACCATGAACTGTCATGTATAATTTATCACCGTCCAATTTTATTCTTGCTCCTGAAGGAATCGCTGCCTGAGTAGTTCCGCTCATAAAAATAGTACCTGAAGGACAATAAATTGAATCCGCAGAGATGGACTGATAAGCGGCTGTTCCACTCGATGGTGGTACCGTTACCTGGAATGGCATCTGTATAGTATCTGAAGTTCCATTTGTAGTAACAATAGAAGTCATAATAGTATCGATGGAGTACGAAAGGTTTTGAGAAGTCATAGTAGATCCGTCTATTTTTACTGTACCGGTATTATTTTGTGTGATATAATCCGAATACGTGGTAGCCTCTGAGACATCAGTTCCACTGGTTGTACGGGTGGTTGATTTGGTATGAGCAGTAATAGATATGAATTTATAATTTCCTTGAATATCTGCCTTTTCGTTACTTATCTCTTTTTTACAAGAAATGACAAGGATACTGATAAGTACGGATGCAATAGAGTATTTGATCATTAATTAAAATTTAAGATTTGAATATAAATGAATATTTCAAAATAGGTAAACCGTTTTACCAATAAAATTATTGCATATGTGAATAAAATCTAACCGGACTTATCATTAATAACACGGTTTCATCTATTCCCTGCTTATGCCATTAAACAAATTATTGTTCTGCCTTACCCTATTTATTTAGAATATTATTCTGTTTTTTTGTACATTTATAGTAAAATAAGCAGATGCAAATTGAGCTGGATAATACGGATCTTCAGATACTGGAATTGATGCAGTCTAACGCCCGTATTTCAAATGCAGATATGGCAAGGCAATTAGATCTGGCTCCTTCAGCTGTATTGGAAAGAGTAAAAAAGCTGGAACAAAAAAATATAATTAAAGGTTATTCTGCACAGATCAATCCATCTGCCCTTCACCAAAAACTATTAGCCTTTATTTTCATCCGCTCCTCTGAAGGCTTTACCAGTAGCAGCAAAACTGCACAGATGCTGGCCAAAATTCCTGAGGTGCAGGAAGTGCATCACATTGCAGGGGAAGATTGCTTTCTTGTAAAGATCCGTACGGAAGACGCGACCACACTTATGGACCTTATGAGAAAATCGTTTCAGAAAATTCCTAATATCGCATCAACAAAAACCACAATCGTACTTGAGACTGTAAAAGAACAACAACAATTGGTAATACCTAAATCCTGAATATGAGCGAAACAGCACAGAAGCCAGCCAGCAAATTATTAGTGATCATTGCTTTTGCAACTGTATACCTTGTTTGGGGATCTACTTATTTCTTCATTCAAAAATCCATTCAGCATGTTCCGCCACTCATACTGGGAGTTATCCGATTTACAGTAGCAGGATTACTCTTATTACTTTGGTGT
>JBJMLT010000181.1:0-5056 GCA_045805165.1 Flavisolibacter sp. | reverse complement strand
GTTGAAGTGGATCCTACTACCGATGCTATTAGAAGAAATGAAGATTATAAGATGAATAAAGTGATTGAGTTAATCAGGAAAGGCCGCCTGTACTCAATCAAGTAAATATTTCAAAATCATCTGCATCTCTCAAAAAGGGATATTTATCGCGAATGGATTGAAGATGCTGCCTGTCAAGCTTAATGGTGAAAATATCATCGCCATGCGCTTTATGGTAAAGCATTTCTCCCAAAGGATCTATTACCATACTGTCACCACTATGGTAAATATCATTTCCATCTTTACCAATCCGATTGACACCAATAACATAGCATTGATTTTCGATAGCACGAGCCTGCAGTAAAGTTTTCCAGGCAAGGCTTCTTTTTTCGGGCCAGTTGGCCACATAAACCAATACGTCATATTCAAAACCGTGATCTGTATTATACTGTTGACGAGACCATACGGGGAACCGAAGATCGTAACAGACCATAAGGTTAATCTTCCAACCATTGACCGAAGCTATTAGTCTTTGTATTCCGGAAGCATAATGTTGATCTTCTTTTCCATAAGCGAATAAATGCCGTTTGTTATAGTAGCCTATGTGTCCATTGGGTAGCATCCATATAAGACGATTATAATAATGCTGATTTTCCTGAACTATAATACTACCAGTAATTATAACCTTTTTTGATTCAGCTATTTTCTTCATCCATTGCACGGTTGGCCCATCCATTGTTTCTGCGAAAACCTCAGGCCTCATGCTAAATCCTGTGGTAAACATTTCAGGTAAAACTATAACATGCGTTTGCTGTTGCAGATCATTGATCTTTTGCTCAAGCATTTGCCTGTTTCCTTCTTTGTCTTCCCACAATAAGGGAGTTTGTATTAACGTAAACGCAATGGCCGACATATCTGCAAAAGAAAGAATTAATTTTCTGTAAACAGAACCCCCGGTAAAAACCGGGGGTTATTTCTATTAATAAAAACCCATTGCTTAATAACAATTAGGTATGTGAGAAGATTATTCGAATTTATCTACGTTTAGCTTGATCTTTTTGTCTGGGTCATTATCCAGTTGAGCAATAAAAGAAATCTTTCCATCTTTACCTTCAATGGTTATAGTAACATTTTTTACATCACCACCATTATCAGTTAAAGCTGCTTTTATTACAGATTTGCCTTCTTTAAATGGTATTTTCCAATCACAGGTAGCAGAAGAAACCGGGCCGGTCATTTTATTATCTCCAGCGTCGGTATTAATTAATACCGTGATATTATTCTTTTCTACCTCAAATAATGTTTTTTCGTCCCGTGTATCCTGAACCTGGCCGTTGGCATTCAAATATTCTGTCTTTGAGGAGCTGACAGAGAATTTTTTGTCCTTATCACATTGGGCGTTGGTTATCATAACAATACCGGATAGCAAAAAAGCTATTAGAACTATTCTTTTCATAATTGATTTTTAGAGTGGTAAAAATAGGTAGTTATATCATGTACTATGTATTATATAGTACCTAAGGTAGAATGAATATATAAATGGCAAAACGAAGTGATCGTGCAATAAATAAGAGGCTATATTTTTACCAAGGATGGTTAGCTGAAGAGGTATTCCACATCTTCTTTACTGAGTGCCTTAACAAAGGTTGCATCATCTGCAATTAACTCTTTGGCGAGTAGTCGCTTCTTTTCCTGTAATTGAAGGATCTTATCTTCAATGGTGTCTTTACAGATCATCCGATAAGCGAATATGTTCTTGGTCTGACCAATTCTGTGCGTCCGGTCAATAGCCTGTTGCTCAACAGCCGGGTTCCACCAAGGATCAACAATGTAAACATAGTCGGCAGCAGTCAGATTTAATCCCACCCCTCCGGCTTTAAGAGAGATAAGGAAAACTCTTACTTCATCATCATTCTGAAAACTTTGAATAGCCTTTTCCCTACCTGGCGCTGAGGTGCTGCCATCAAAATATTCATATCTGATATTCAGGGCTTCCAGCTTTTCTCTTATAAGAGATAGCATTCCCAGGAATTGAGAAAATATAAGGGCTTTATGATTACCAATGTTTTCTGTGATCTCACGAGCCAGCTCTTCGAGTTTGATTGAATGATTAGGGAATTTTTCTGTTTCATTTAATATAGCCGGAGAATCACATATCTGGCGGAGCTTCATTAATCCCTGCAAGATAGTTAGCTGGGATCTTTGAATTCCCTGCTCTTCAATGGTACCCATGATCTTCGCTCTGAATTCATTACGATAAGCATCATAGATCTTGCGCTGCTCATCTTCCATTTCACAAAACAGAACAGTTTCCATTTTGTCAGGAAGATCCCTGGCCACTTGTTCTTTTGTGCGTCTTAAAATGAAAGGATATAATATCTTTTTAAGATGTTCTTTTTGTTCCTGTTCACCAAATTTGTCTATGGGAATAGCAAATTCCTGCCTGAAAAATTCAACTGAGCCAAGCATGCCCGGGTTAAGAAAATTCATTTGAGCGTAGATATCAAATGTATTATTCTGCAAAGGAGTACCACTCATGCATAAACGGTTCTTTGACCGAAGTAGTGAAGCTGCCCTTGTTACTTTACTTGCCGGGTTTTTAATTGCTTGCGATTCATCCAGAACTACATAATCAAAAGCCACCTGGGTAAATAATTTTATATCGCTTCTTAAAGTACCATAGGTAGTAATTACCACATTATGATTCTTCCATTCTTCTATGTTCCGGCTTCTTAGCGGACCATGATGGATATAATGGGTAAGCAAAGGTGTAAATTTATTGATCTCGTTCTGCCAATTATAAATTAGTGTAGTTGGGCATACAACTAAAGATGTCAATGAACCATTAGTGTCCCTGAAATATTGCATGAATGATAACGCCTGAACTGTTTTACCTAATCCCATATCATCCGCCAATATTCCTCCCCAGCTAACTTCGCTTAAATAATTCAGCCATTGGTAACCTGCCACCTGGTAAGGCCTCAATACGTGGTCAAGATTATTGGGGGCTTCAATTTCCCTAATCTTATCAAATTCCCTTATGCGTTCATATTTTTCTTCTAACTGAATGGTAAGTTCCTCTTCATTTCTGTTCTCATACAATTCATCAATAACACTTAAGTGATAGCGTGATAATTTTAATTTATCCGCACGGCCTTCGCCAACACGGAACAGAAGTGAATATTTCTTTAGCCATTCTTCGGGAAGAATACCCAGAGTACCGTCATTCAACTGAACAAACTGTTGCTTGTTTGCCAGCGCTTTTTTTACTTCCGCCACACTAACTTTTTGATCTCCAAATACAATATCCACTTTTGCATCAAACCAATCGGTATGGTTGCTGATATATATATGAGTTGTAGGCTTCGCAGTATTGAACCTGAAATTCTTTAGTGTTTCAAATCCATATACGGGAACCTGTCTCTCATTCATAGCATCTACAAATAGAAAGAACCAATTGTTGCGAAGAACTTCAGCCCCTTTAAGTGCTAACGAAGCACCATCATCATAAGAAATAAAATTTGAATGAAGAGTTTGAAGCCTTTCAATAAAAGCTTTTTCAGCTATTTTATTCCTATTAACAACAATTACTTTGTCGCCATTTGCAATTATCAGCTGGTCTTTATCTTTAGATCTAGTATCATATCCTTTATAGGTAAATACAGGTTGAAATACGAGGTATTCACCTTTTTCCTGTAAAAACAATTTAACTTCCGGATCACCATCCTTTACTTCCAAGATCATTGACCGGTCAAAGTCCACCCGATATAACCTAGTTAAAGGCATAACTAACCGAGTCAGTGTTTGGGGCCATTGTTCTGTTGATACATTTATAGTTCCTTCCGGTAAAAATTCTTCGGTGGTTTCAATGGCTTCTGTGTTCTGCCATAAATAAATCTGGTGGTTGTATAAAAATAAAATAGAAGCCTGCACTTCATTTTCATTTAAACCATAAGAAATTGCTTCAGGCTTTACAAGGCATTCTATCCGGATGGAATTTTCTGATCGAGTAATGTTAAATTGAGGAACAATATATTTATTGCTTATTTCAACACGTTCCAAATGGGAAGTTTTAAAAGACGTTCCCTTCTGTAAAACAAAAACAGGAGTGTCTTCCAATTCAGCGAATAGCTTTTTGAGCTTGGGCAATAAGTATTCAGCCATTAGTGTTTTTGTTTCACCTGGCAGATCATCACCTTCCTGATGAATGATGTTTTCCCATATCCCTGAAAATGGAGAATTGCGACTTATATATTTATTTATCTCTGTATCCTGAAGCTTCCTTACCAGAGATAAAAGGTTCTTATCTTCTTCGCTGTATATATCGGGATTAATATATTTGCTCAGCTCGAGCTTTTGAACAGGTCCGGAAAAATTTGACTCACCATCGATTTCACCATCAATAAGATCGATGGTAAAAAAGGGATGAGATGATTTGTTGAAGTTGAAAACAATCCCTAATCTTCCCGAACTGACCTCTTCTTTACGGGCAGGTTCTTCATCTTCAATTACAGCTACCTTCTCAAATTTCGGAGCTGATGGCGTTGTTGAAATAGCCACTCTTTTAATAGAAGTATCTAAAACTCTTAAGTAGGGTTTACCATCCTTATAATTAAATTCAAATTTTCCTTTCAGGTCATCGGATAATGAATATCCATATGCTTCAAGAAGCTTATTTTTTTCTTTATCCCAATTGCGTATGGTTTCGAAATAATGAGGTCCTTTGTTATAAAGTAAGTGAAGGAATACAATGACTTTTGGAAGACAGAGTAAATGTTCCGTATCCTGGTAATTACTACTGGTATCAAAATTCCTTTCTTCGTTACGGCGGATGATTACTGAGAAATCTTCATCATTAAGAGTTACTGTAGCTTTTACTGTTTCTTCTTTAGCTGTTTCAATTACAGGCTTATGATCTTTTAAATAAGCTTCTGCTTCTGCACATACTTCATGTCCGGCCAATAATTGAATACTTCTTCTGTCAATCGTTTTCATTTTCTCGACGCGCCGCGGATCATCGGATGGACCAATCCCGCCATACTCACACGCGAGTTCGACGCCATCAGCTCGCTCATCG
>JBJMLT010000180.1:0-2748 GCA_045805165.1 Flavisolibacter sp. | reverse complement strand
TGAGGCATCTTTGAGAGAAAGAGTAATACTTTGAGAAAACAGAAGGGAAGCTGCCAATAGTAAATAAAGAAGCAAAATGCCGGAGCGTATTTTTTCCCGAGCTAGTTTTTTAGCTAGGGAAGAAAAGTTTTGAAATTCATTTTTGCCAACAAGATCCCATTTCATAGATTTGTTTTGTTTGGGTTACTTAAAATTCGTTCGGTCATGATCGATGGCGGTAACTCAGACTTCCAGCCGTAGGTGGTCGAATCACCTCCGGCTTTTTACTGGTTTACCAATCTATTGTGATTTTTACAGGGTAGGATTTACATCAGTCAATTTTTATAGGATGAGGGTTTACTTTTAGGGTAAAACATAGAGTTTTTGTTGATCCATTTTAAAATGAACTTCGCCGGTTCTTTCCAGGTAAAATAAAAGTTTGGACAAAGGAACCTGACGTGGAAAGCTGGCTGTCAGGTGAATGGGAACTCTTTTTTGGTTGATCGTTTCAATCGAGTACCAGCGTTCAATTTCCCTGAGCACTTCTTCTAAAGAAGTCCGGTGAAAGACAAAATTACCCTTCACCCACCCGGTAGCCTGATCCAGGTCTCCTTCCCCGATGGTGATTTCTCCTTTGTTAACCAAGGCTTCCTGCCCTTGATGCACAAGGGATTGGGTTTCCTTATGAATCAGTTTAATTAGACCTTCCAATAAGGTAGTCCGAATGACAGTATTGTTCGAATACCCATTGACATTAAAATGCGTTCCTAATACTTCTATTTTTGTATCATCGATCTCCACTACAAATGGATGCAGCGGATCTTTAGCCACTTCAAAATACCCTTCACCAGTTAGTTGCACCTGGCGCCTGCTTTCCGTGAAGGCCGTCGGAAAGTGAAGAGAAGAGGCGGCATTGAGCCAGACATGGGTACCGTCGGCTAAAACTACCTGATAGAAAGCCCCCGTGGGTGTGGAAAGCGTGTTCCATGTAATTGGTTGTGTATTTTCATACGTTAAAGATTTATGGTAGAAAAGGAGACTATCGGTTTTAATAACCTGCGTTTCACCCTCACGGGCAATAGTTCCCTGGAGATTGGCTTCCAGGATAAGTTGTTTTCCATTGGAAAGGGTAAGCAGGGCCTTTGATGTACCGGGTAAGATTTCATCAGGGGAGATCTTGGTTTTTGAAATAACAGGCGCAAGCTTTTGCTTTTTTTGAGTTACTAAAATCAGCGTAAAACCTATTAAGGTAAATAGTAGTACGGCGGCTGCCATTCTCCAGGATCGCCAGAATGGTATTCTTCGTAGGTAAGGATGAGAAGTCTTTTGCTTAATCCTGGTGAGGGCTTTTTCTATTTGAATTTGTTCGTACCATTTTAGCGTTTGCTGAAGGTGACCTTCATCTGTCAGTTTTTCAAAGAGCTGTATATTTTCCTCTGAAGAGGCGACCCATTGATCCAGGTCATTTTGTTCTTCAATGGTTAATTTTTTTTGGATATAACCCGCTATCAGATAAGCGATGTGTTTAGCTTTTTGCCATTCTTCCGGTGAAAGTTGGTCTTCGGAGTTCATACATTTAATTTAACGATATTGACCGACAAGTAAAATTGACGGATTTCAATAAAGACGTATGAAAAGGAGAAAAGACGGAAAATATTTAGTAAATGATAAATAATTTCAAATCATTTTGAATTTTTATTAATTAAATCTAATAAAACTCCAATGCTAGATATTGCAATTCCAGCAATAAAAAAAGTCATATACGTAACTAGCAACAAAAGCCTAGCTATGTTTAAAGAAGTCATGGTCCAAGCATATTTTATTTGTTCATCAGCAGGTCCAATGATTTGCAATATTTCACTGAAGCTTTTATTTTTTAAACTGTCTACCAGGTGAGGGGATAATTGATAACCAACGCTAACTGGAATACTTTTATCAGCTGCATAATCGTGAAACTCATACACAAAACTTGTATGAGATAGTAAAAAACACAAATAACTAATAATCATTATCACAAATAACCTTAATAGTAAAATTTTTTTTTCTTTATTAGATTTTGTTTCTAGGTAATCTTTAAGAACATAAATTAACAGAGTAACAAGTGCTAATATGATTAATGTTAAAACCTTTCCAATAACTTCAAAATTGCCGAGCGGTGGAAATAAAAAAGAGGAGAAATTTTCTGGAACAAATGAAATAACAGGTAAACTGGACACAACACCAGCTATTATACCATAGATACTTTTAAAATTTTTATAGTAGGACTTGATAGTTACCATATTAGTGATTAATTACTTTATTATTAGTAAAATCAAATTCTATTTCATCTTTCTTATTCATACTTCCATCAAAGTATCCTTTAAGTTGCTTGTTATTTAATGTGGTTACAATAGTCCAGTGACCGTATGTAAAGTTTACTGTATATGTTGCATTATCCGAAATAGTAGCAAATCCTGGACATGATGCTTCAAAATGAGCTCCATCCGGGATACTTGCAATTACTACTTTAAAAGAAGTTTGTCGGGTTTCAGCTACTAAAAAATAAGCTTTATAGGTGTATTGTTCTGCATTTATTAAAATTTCCTTATTTAACTGATAGGGAGAGCGATTAAATTTTTCTAATAAATCATTATAATTTTTAAGTAAACTATTAAAGTACAAATGATCATAATCATTTTTTCTTTTAGCATTTGCCTGGAAAAATTCATTTTCTGTTTCAATAACTTTCTCTTTTGAAAATTCTATTTTGTTTCGTAAATCCAGGGAATT
>JBJMLT010000179.1:0-2760 GCA_045805165.1 Flavisolibacter sp. | reverse complement strand
ACTAAAAGTATGAGATGTAAAATAACGCAGTATTTGGTTATGTTCCTCTATGCTGATTTTGATAAATCTGCTAATATGTTCAAGTAATACCTTTGACATATCCATTCAGCTCTTGCCCCGATTGCGGCTGTCGCGAAATACCCTTTTAGGATTAGGGCCACCTATATACGGCATTCCGGTTCCGTATATTTTGTAAGTTAGGTAAAGTCTTCCACGCAGGAAAAGGATAAGGTTTTTTCCATTCGTTTATCTTTTTTGGAAGGAATTAAGAATATAAATGCTTATTAATAATGGCTTTTATTTAAAAAGGAAACAAGGATACAAATTGAATGATTCAAACCGGAAAATGAATTTCGATTGTGGTGCCCTTGCCCCTGGGAGCCCGCATATAAAAATGTCCCTTGAGAAGCTTGATCCGGTTGGTAATGCTTTTTAATCCTATTCCTTTTTTGAGCTGACTCATTGAAAAACCAGTCCCGTTATCTGTAATAGTCAGGTAGACTAATTCTTCCGTTTTACTTAAAATTATTTCGGCCCGTTTGGCACCGGAATGGCGGACCATATTGTTCACCCCTTCCTGTATGATGCGATATAGATGCAACTGTTGGTCAGCGCTTAGAACGGCTGCTGCTGCTGCATCCAGCCGCAACTCAAATGATACATCACTAGCTCTGGAAAGAGTAGCAATAAAAGTTTCGATCGCTGAGGCTAGCCCATATTCGCTCAGGTCAAAGCTTAACATTGTGGAAGAAAGTTTTTTGATTTCGTCAGCTGCCAGTTGAAGGTTCGAGGAGGCCAATGGAAGCCAATCCTGTGGACGGGAACTTTGGCGTGCCATCTCCACCAACAGTTTGGTAGCGGTAATTATCTGATTAATATTGTCATGAAGCTCCAAAGCAAGAAATTCCTTTTCCTGCTCCTGCGCGTCTGTTACAGCTTTTATGATTCTTCTTTCCTCCCCTTCCATATCCGTGCTCCTCTTTACCAAACAGAATAAAGCATGGATCTGGGGCAAATGAAAAAGATTCTTTACCACCACATCGATCCAGATAACTTCATCCTGCTTACCCAGAATCTGTATCAGTGCTGCAGAAGCATTTTCAGTAAGTTCCATCAGGTACTCATACTGTTGTCTTGCTGCATCAAGATCAGAGGGATGAAAAAAATCAAATGCAGACCTTCCCACGAGCTCTCCACTTTCATATCCGGTAATGGAGTGGATGCTTTGGCTACAAAAGAGAATCTTCCCATCCGGGTCGAGCAGTACTATGCCTTGAGAGGATCGCTTTAAGAGTTCGTTCAATAATGCTTCATGAAAGTGTGCTGCCTCGTAGATCTTTGCTTCATAACCCATGTAATTTGAACCTTTTTTTGAGGTCATAAAGATCTTATAAGGTAGATAACAGTAAGCTTGAATAATCAAACTAATTACTTGGAAAATCAAGCTGGCTGTTCACGGAACCGGGAGGGGGTATGTTTCTGATTGTTTTTAAAAAAGGAAATGAAATAGTTGGGATCTTCAAATCCCAGATCGTATGCAATTTCTTTTACAGAACGGGAGGTGGAGACCAGTAAATATTTGGCTTCGATGAGCAGACGATCGGTAATAGTTTGTTTGGCGGTGCGCCCTGTTACTTTCTTTACAATATGATTCAGGTTATTGGGATGGGTATGCATTGCTTGTGCGTAAAACCGAACGTTCTTATGATTGAGATAATTGCTTTCAATCAGCTCATTAAATTTTTTTATAAGATCTGAGTATCCTACCATAAAATCAGTCTGAGGGTTAGCCTTAAAAAACCGGTCGCACAGGATCAGAAGTTCCAAAATCTTTAATGCAATCATTTGTTTCTTTTCTTCAAAGCCACTATTGCATTCTGTAATGATCTCTTCAAAAACGTTGCTTATCTCTGTGGCCTGCTCTTCACTTAGTACCATGTAAGGTTGCATCAAAGATTTTAGAACTCTTTTACTGTTCAACAGTTTGTAAGAGAAGGCTTGCTGCAGGAAAAAATCCGGACTGAAGGAAATGAAATATCCATAAGGCTGACTTGTGTAGGTAGCCGCATGGATGACCCGTTGGGGAATCACCGCCAATGTGTTATTCAGGATGGTGAAAGTAAAATTCCCTATCGAACGTTTCCCTATACCCTTTTTCACAAACACGATAAAGAAATCGGACCTCCTGAAAGGCGGTATAATACCGTTGGTCTTTTGATAGAGGTCTTCAATACGAAGAAGACTGAAGGAGCTACGGTTGATGAGTACACTATCCAGATCGATGACCGTATTCTTTGAGTTTTTCGAAAAAGCTACCTGAAGATCCTGCAAAAGATGGGTATCCTGCATAAATTTGGTTTAAAGGGTGAGAGCAGTATGGGCCTGATGAAGATCCTGCAGCAATCAGTTTGTGGGAAAGCCTTGTAGAGACGAACCGCTCACAGAAGTGGTCGTAGGCTTTATCAGTGATCCCATATTGGTGCTGATAGCGATTCGGTTCCAGGCATTGATCGTAACCACTGCCATAATGATCTGCGCTATATAGTTTTCATCAAAAACCTGCTCGGCTTCGTGGTAAGTCTTTTCCGATAATCCCCCTACGTGAATCAAGGTGACTTCCTCCGTAATGGCTAAAACAACTTTTTCCTCCTGCGAAAATAAATTGGTCTCCGCCCAGGCGTCCAGCAAAAAAATGCGCTGTAGCGCCTCTCCGTTTTTAAGAGCGTCATGTGTGTGCATATCGATGCAATAGGCGCATTT
>JBJMLT010000178.1:0-8680 GCA_045805165.1 Flavisolibacter sp. | reverse complement strand
TTTTTCAGGGTCATTGCTACCTAAAGATGGCAGATTTCCAAATACAGCAAGGGATTGACCGAAATAAGTATGAAAACGTAAATAAAAATCAATTCTCATCAAAAATTATATTGTTCGTTAACGGTCGTGTTTCAATGACACATTCACGAAAATAGTAAAAGCTTTGATGATTCCTTTGATGGAAAATAATTGTTTTGATGGAATGGGTGTAAATTCAACATCCTGGCCTATTTTTGCGCAAAATTCTACCGATGGAAAATAAAAAAAGCAGGAGAGGTATTTATTGGATACTTTTTTTTATTTCAACTGTTGCACTTTTTTTTGCTATCTATTCTCATTGGCCGTGGCTTACCTTGTTCCTTCCTTTTTTTAGTACTTTTTTCGTATTAGCTATGGACATTATTTAATTTGCCTATGTGCCAATATGCCAATAGGAAAATATTAAGGACTTTCAATTGGCATATTGACAAATTATCACATTGTCTAATTGTTTTTTTTGTTCCTTATTCCATAAATCTCCGCACGGGTTTTTTTCTGCATCCAATTAATGGAGTCTTTAGTCATGGATTTTATACGTGAAAGACCTAAAGAATAACGCATATTTGTGGAATCCATTTTTTTAAGATCATTGGATCCATTTACATAGTATGAATTAGCTTTAAAAAAAGAGGAATTGGCATCTATATAATTTTTTGCTTCAGAAAATTTACCATCATCCGCCAAAACCATAGCCTCTTCCAAATTATCGCCAGCTGAAAATAATAATGCCTGTTCGATTACCTGCTTATTGAAATGACTTAATAAGGAATTCTTATCCTTTATCGGCTTTAGCGTATTCTCTATGGTTATTGACTTGTGCTGCTTATCCAACACATCTACATATTCAATTATTGAAGAAAAGACGAGTGGAGCTTTAATTTTATCAGTTATCCGGTATTTTAATAAAATTCCTTTTTTATCATATTGTGACAGATCCTGAAACCTGCATAAGATGTACTCACCTTTCTGATCATATTTATATGGATAACCCGATTCTATTATTACACCCGGAGGTATTTTAATTTTCAGCGTGGCATTCTGAACCATAACATGAAGCAAGCTGTTGAGCTCGTGATTGAATAAACCTGTTATTTTATTTGCAGAATCAATAAGATAATAATTACCTGCTCCATTTTCTGCCATGCTGGTCATTAAAAGTTCATTATAATCCAGACCTACACCAAATGTGGAAAGACTTATCCCGCTATCTCTGTACTCCTGAACTTTTTTACCTATTTGCCTGGGATCCGTCAAACCTACATTTGCCTGTCCATCACTCAATAGCAATACCCTGTTCACTCTACCGGATTCATAAAAATTCATGGCTTCTTTATAACCTCTCTCCGTTCCACCCCAAAGGTCTGTGGCCCCTCTTGGATGGATAGCATCAATTTTTTTCTTTATTGTTGCTTTGCAGGTATCAGGCGTTGCTTTTTGAATGACATTGATAAAATTGTCATATACTACAACGCTTACATAATCCAATGAATCAAGCTTTTCAACAATAAGTTTTGCAGCTTTCTTTGCATATTCAATCTTGGAAAATGGCTTTTTTTCTGGCCTGTCCTCTCCCATTGAGCCACTTCTATCAATAACTATTGAAATATTTAAAGGAGTTCTTGCCTGATTATAATTTGTATAAGATGCAACATTAGTCTCTACATATAAATAGCCTGTTCTGTTATTTGAATCTGAATAATAATAATCATTATCAAGACCTGAAATAAGTGATACAGCACCGTTCGTCTTTAAAATACTTTGACCCAAATGATCCCTGGCGCGTATAACAGGAAGAACTGTAGTATCGGAAAAAAATAATGAAGCCGGGCAATAATTATATTTATCGGAAGAGCTAAATGCTGAAACAATGATTAATGCAGCTAATATTAAGAAATAACGTGGTGTTTGAATCATTCCGGGACGGTATAATAATGAAATGAAAATACAGAACCTTTCTTACTTTCCCTATCATTAACATCCTTATGTTCTACCTCATTAACAATTCATTTATAAAATAAGAAAAAAGCTTACAAATTATTTTGTAAGCTTTAAATATTTATCAGCTATTGACTATTTTATAATAATCATAAATGCAGGAAATACTACTTCACTTCCTCATATTCCGCATCTGTAACATTTTCATTAGGTCCAGATTGCTGTTGACCCTGTCCCTGGCCGTTGCCTGCATTAGCCTGAGTATCAGCACCAGCCTGTTGTGTTGACTTATACATTTCTTCGCTGGCTGCTGTCCATGCATTATTTAATTCAGTAACAGCTGAATCAATTGAGTTTAGATCCTGAGACTTATGAGCTTCTTTTAATTTATTCAACGAACTTTCAATTGCACCCTTTTTATCCGCAGGAACCTTATCTCCATATTCCTTCAACTGCTTTTCCGTTTGGAAGATCAGGCTATCGGCCTGATTGACCTTTTCAATTTTTTCCTTGGCTTTCTTGTCAGATTCTTCATTGGCTTTTGCTTCTGCCTTCATTTTTTCTACTTCTTCCTTACTTAAGCCACTACCCGCCTCAATCCGGATCTTTTGTTCTTTCCCTGTTCCCTTATCTTTTGCGGTAGCATGTAAAATACCATTAGCATCAATATCAAAGATTACTTCAATTTGTGGAACTCCTCTCGGTGCTGGTGGTATATCATTCAGATTAAAAATACCAAGACTTTTATTTTGATTAGCTAAAGGACGTTCGCCTTGTAATACATGTATCTGAACACCTGGCTGGTTATCAGATGCTGTAGAAAACACTTCAGACTTTTTGGTAGGAATTGTAGTATTTGCCGGTATCATTGGTGTCATTACTCCACCATAGGTTTCAATACCCAGGGTTAATGGTGTAACGTCAAGCAGAAGAACATCCTTAACTTCTCCACTCAAAACGGCACCCTGAATGGCAGCTCCAATAGCAACCACTTCATCCGGATTTACACTCTTATTCGGCTTTTTACCAAAAAATTTCTCAACGATCTCCTGAACTTTAGGAATACGGGTGGATCCTCCTACAAGTATAACTTCATCAATTTGAGATGCATTTAATCCGGCATCTTTTAATGCTTTTTCACAAGGTTTCAGGCAACGGTCAAAAAGACTATCGGAAAGAGCTTCAAATTTAGCTCTTGTCAGCTTTTTAACCAGGTGCTTAGGCACACCATCTATTGCTGTTATATAGGGAAGGTTGATCTCTGTTTCTGAAGAAGATGATAATTCGATCTTAGCCTTTTCAGCAGCTTCTTTTAAACGCTGCAGGGCCATTGGGTCTTTTCTCAGATCTACGTTCTCATCTTTTTTAAATTCTTCAGCCAGCCAATCCATAACCACTTTATCGAAGTCATCGCCGCCAAGGTGAGTATCGCCATTGGTTGATTTTACTTCAAATACTCCATCTCCAAGTTCCAGAACCGATATATCAAACGTACCTCCACCAAGGTCAAATACGGCTATATAATGATCTTTGGCTCCCTTTTTATCTAATCCATATGCCAATGCTGCGGCAGTAGGCTCATTAACAATGCGGCGCACATTCAAACCGGCTATTTCCCCTGCTTCTTTTGTAGCCTGCCTTTGGGCATCATTAAAATAAGCAGGAACTGTAATTACTGCTTCATTAACTTCCTGACCAAGATAATCCTCGGCCACTTTCTTCATTTTTTGAAGAATCATCGCAGAGATCTCCTGAGGAGTATATAATCTGCCATCAATATCGATACGAACTGTATTATTCTCGCCTTTAACTACTTTATAGCTCCAGTGGCTTATTTCTTCGGTTACTTCGTCATGCCGGCGGCCCATAAAACGCTTTACGCTCATAATTGTATTATGAGGGTTTGTTATAGCCTGCCTTTTTGCCGGATCGCCTACCTTACGCTCTCCATTTTTAAGGAAAGCTACAACGGATGGCGTTGTACGGCGGCCTTCTTCATTTGGAATAACCACAGGTTCACTTCCTTCCATTACAGATACGCAACTATTGGTTGTACCCAAGTCTATACCTATTATTTTTCCCATTTTAATAAATTTAATTGTACCTATTGGGTCAACAATGATTATGCCGTCAGGGTATAAAGTGAAATTTTGGCAGATATATTTTTAATTATTGCAAATCATGCATTTTATCCATCAAATCTATTGGAAATAAAGAAGGTATGTCAGTCAAATTCCTTGTTTCCTCATCAATTGGCAAATTGCTTTTTTAATGATATGAACCGTCAATTTCTATACTTTTAGTTGATAATATGCTTTTCAATGCCTTTATCTTTAGCTAAAAAACTCCGGATCCGGGAAAATGATACTTTATTAGGAATTAATATTCCTACCGGATTTGCCAAAACGATCGATTTACCTGATGGGGTCAAGATCACCAGTTCTTCAAAAAATTACAAACAGATCCATTGGTTTGTAAAAAACAGGGCTGAAATGGAAAAAGAGCTATCCAAAGTAATTTCTCTTTTGAAGGATGAAACAATTTGCTGGATTTACTATCCAAAAGGGTCTTCTGGTATCCAGACAGATCTTACAAGAGATAAAGGTTGGGATAAGTTATTAAAAAATGAAAAGATGCAATGGATCAACCTGATTTCTTTTGACGATACCTGGTCGGCTTTTGGCATGAGACTAAAAACGTCTGACGACAAGGAAAAGGAAACAAAGCCTAAAGAAGAAAGGGCTGTATTTCAATATATTGATCCTGTAAAAAAAACCATTAGACTGCCCTCAGATTTTGAAAAAGAACTGAAAGGACACAAAAAAGAAAATGAATTTTTCAATGGACTTTCTTTTACAAATAAAAAAGAATATGTTGAATGGATAGTTTCTGCAAAACGAGAAGAAACACGGAGTAGCAGGATTAATGAAAGTATCTCGAGGTTATCAAAAAGCTGGAAAAATCCTTCGAACAGATAATTCTGATAAATCTATAACTTATGAAATCTATTAACCGCACTGTCAATTTATTAATTATATTTTTTCTTTTATTTTCTGGCTCCGGCCATGCTCAAAAGACCGCTTCTAATGTTAGTATTGATTCACTTCCTGAATCACAAATAGATATCCCTATCCAGATTAATTTATTACCGATGTATGCTGTCGCAGAAAAAAAGGTAGATACTGCTTTTACGTCTCCAAATTATCCAAACGACTGGATACAGTCTGATTGTTCTACCCGATATAAATATCATTTTAGAAGATCGCCTTTAAAAATCAGCATGAACGGAACTACGCTGAATCTGAATTTTATGGGCTATTATCAAATAACCGGATCAACAAGGGTTTGCATAAATAATACAGTTCTTTCGCCCTGGACACCGGGATGTCGTTGTGGATTTGATGAACCGGAAAGAAGAGTGAATATTGGTTTTGTAAGCTCATTCCGGTTGTATCCAAATTATATTCTTAATACTAAAATCGTTCGTACAGAGCCTCAGCCCCTTGATAAATGCTCTGTATGCTTCTGGGGGCAGGATATAACCACTCAGGTAATGAATGGATTAAAGGTTGACCTGGATGTATCCAGAAAAATAATGGAAGATTCATTCAGCATAATAAATCTCCGCCCTTATATTCAACAGGCATGGAATAAAATGAATGACAGCTATTCAATACCCGGAGTAGGTTTTTTTAGTTTACATCCAAAAAAGCTTCGAATGGAAAATATTAATGCAAAGAATGATCTTTTAAATATTAATATCGGTATTTCGGCTACACCTGTTATCAGTTTTATAAAACCGGTTACAGATGTTACTCCTGTGCCAGATCTGGCTTCAGCAAATAATCCGGGAGGATTTAATATATTTTTAGAAGCAGCATTGCAATACGATTCATTGAGCAATGTGCTGAACAACTATATGGCTAATAAAAGATTCGATATGAATCAGGGCCTTATCAAGAACCATATAATAATAGAACATACATCCTTGTCTGGAACGGTGGAAGGAAATATGCTGATCAAAGTAGACTTCACAGGTTCTTTTGACGGAACGGCTTACTTTACAGGAAAGCCTGTTTATGACCCTGAAAAGAAATTAATAGAAGTGCAGAATCTGGACTACGATTTGAAAACAAAAAACCTGATCCTTAAAACTGCGAAATGGCTTTTTAGCAGTAAGATATCAAGCGAGTTAAAGAAGTATACTACAATAGATATGAAATCCTATTATGATACTGCCTCAAAAGAGCTTAATTCATGGCTAAACAGGGAATGGACAAAAGGTATAAAGGGCTCCGGCTCTATAAATGAATTGAAACTGACTGCTGTTTACGCCCTGCCAGAACATTTACTTATAAGAAGTAATTGTGTAGGAAAATTAAACATACTAATTTCTGAGATAGATATGAAGTTCTGAATCTAATTTCATAATACCAGTAATTACGCGTTCATTTAATTAGAAAAATTATCTATAGCTGCATTTTCCACTTTTTCCGATCGAAAAGAGAAATACCGTTGTGAGAAATAACTGAATAATACAACAATGCAGGTAGTTAGCATTTGAGAAGGTGTTGCATACCAGTTGAATACTTCAACAAATAATTTCAGGCATAGATAATTAATAAACATACAACCCAGCACCACAAGAAAATACCTGAATAATTGTACTCTCTTTTTCAGGTAAGAGCCATGAAATACCACATACATGCTGAGGTAAAACCCAACCGGAAAAGTAAAAAGAAATGAAATAAAAAGAGCTGCAATGTGTGGCTTAAAAGTTATAAACCCGAGGCTAAGATTATGCTTCAGTAAAATAAAATTGTAAGAAAAAAAATAAATAAAAAGGCCGATAATGGTATTACTTCCGCCACAAGCTGCATAACGATAAGTTTGATGGGGCAGAAATTTCCTGAATAGCGGATAAAAAAAATCCACTATTCCAAGAATACCGGCTCTTACTTTATAGTGAACATTACGCATTAAAAATTGCGAATTTAGCAGCAATCTATTGAGTTTACATATATAATTCGTTAAGTCTGGCAAAGAACTTATAAATCTTCTGGGCCAACATTAATTAAATTGCGGCCTTAATTAGTTATTAAAAGGAATGAGCATAATAAATAAAATCAAAGAATTAGCAGCCAGGGCAATAGAAGATCTTTATAAAATAGCGATTGTAGCAGATGACATTCTAGTAAATCAGACAAAGCCTGAATTTGAAGGAGAATATACGATTGTATTGTTTGCTTTAATTAAACAACTAAAAAGACCGCCGGAAGAATTAGGAAAAGAACTTGGAGAATATCTGATTTCTAAAAATAATTATCTGTTTACCGGCTTTAATTTAATAAAGGGCTTTCTGAATTTAAATGTATCCGACCAGTATTTTATCGATTTCCTTAATTCAACACACGATGCTTCTGATTTTGGCTCTGCACCTTCCAACAATAGAAGAATTATGGTTGAATACTCCTCACCAAATACTAATAAGCCTTTACATTTAGGTCATTTGAGGAATAACTTTCTTGGTTGGAGTGTAGCGGAGATACTTAAAGCGAATGGCAACTCAATTATTAAATCATGCATAGTCAACGACCGCGGTATTCACATTTGCAAAAGCATGATAGCATGGGAACTTTTTGGCAAAGGGTCAACTCCCGAATCTACTGGAATTAAAGGGGACCATTTTGTAGGCGATTATTATGTTCGCTGTGAAAATGCAATAAAAGAACACGCTGCGATTTTATCTGAAAAAGCAGCTAATGGCGATCTGGAGTCAATAGATAAAAATGACAGGCAAAAGGTCATTGAATTGCAGGAAATGATCAACGCCATACCTGGTAATAGCGATAAGGATAAGGACAAATTGAAAAAGCTTTCTGACGAAAGGATGGAAATTATCCGCGCTAATACAGATATCATGAAAAAAGCCCAGCAAATGCTGGTGGACTGGGAAAATGGAAAGCCAGAGGTGATTAATCTATGGAAAAAGATGAATAGCTGGGTTTATGAAGGGTTCGATGTTACTTATAAGCGTATTGGCAGTGATTTCGATAAAACATATTATGAAAGTGAAACTTATCTGCTCGGAAGGAAATTTGTTGATGAAGGCATTGCCAAAGGTGTTTTTTTCAGAAAGGATGATGGAAGCGTATGGATTGATCTTACTGACAAAGGATTGGATGAAAAATTAGTTCTTCGGAGGGATGGAACATCAGTTTATATAACTCAGGACCTTGGCCTGGCACATAATAAATATGAAGAATTTAAGTATGATAAAAGCATTTATGTAGTTGGAGATGAACAGAATTACCATATGAAGGTACTTCGGTTAATACTGCAGAAATTAGGAATGCCTTATGCGGATGGCATCTTTCATTTAAGTTATGGGATGGTGGAATTACCGGGAGGGAGAATGAAAAGCCGGGAAGGAACAGTTGTAGATGCAGATGATCTAGTTGATGAAATGGTTGCTATTGCAGCAACCCATACTAAGGAGTTAGGAAAAGTGAAAGATTTTTCAGAAAATGAATTGAAGGAATTATATGATACAATTGGTTTAGGTGCCTTAAAGTTTTTCCTTTTAAAAGTTGATCCTAAAAAGAGAATGATCTTTAATCCCGAAGAATCAATAGATTTTCATGGCTTCACCGGTCCGTTTATTCAATATACTCATGCAAGGATCAAATCGATCCTCAGAAAGGAA
>JBJMLT010000177.1:0-2122 GCA_045805165.1 Flavisolibacter sp. | reverse complement strand
CGTCTCTAACTGTAAAAATGGAACTTTTTAATAAAGGTTTGCTCCAAGTCCAAAGATCCAGCAAGGGAGCCACCGCACGGCTTACAGCAAAATCAAATTTTTTTTCTTTTATTTCTTCAGCTCTTATGTGCTGAATAGTAACATTTTCAATATTTGCGGCTTTACATACTTCCTCAACAATCTTTAATTTCTTTTTAATACTGTCAACCAGAAGAAATTTTACGTCTGGAAAAAAAATAGCTAGTGGAATTCCAGGAAATCCGCCACCTGTTCCTATATCTATGATCTCCGTTCCTGACTGAAAATCAAAAACAGCGGCAATGCTTAACGAATGAAGGACATGCTTTTCATAAATATTATCAATGTCTTTGCGGGAAATTACATTGATCTTTGCATTCCACTCCTTATATAATGGCTCAAGTGCTTTGAATTGGCTGATCTGCTTATCTGTAAATCCAGAAAAATAATACTGCAGTAATTCCATATGTTTTAATTCCAGTTCTTGTCCGCTTTTTTCCATAAGGAAGAAAAAAATAAAGAATAATAAAAGATCATCCAAATATCCCAAAACCAGAATAGTGAAAACAGGTCACCTTCATTCAGTTTTTTCATTGCTTTGTTCCAAACCAAAGCCTGAATTCCAAAACGGATGATGAATGGTATTAAAGACCATCTCCAGTCAAAGAAAATAATAGAAGTAATAAATAAAGCATAAAACAATATAAAACTGAAAGTATATAAGCCAAGAAGGAATTTATGAGTAGGCTTATAAAACTTCCCTGTAGTATAATGTCTTTTTTTCTGGCGCATCCATTCTTTCCATGTAGGTTTTGGCTTTGATAGGGTGAATGCATCAGGATCAATTACCACAGTTGTATTATTCCTGGTGGCAACACGGTTGATAAAAAGATCATCATCTCCGCTGGGTATGTGGTTAATGGAGGAGAATCCTTTGTTTCTAAAAAAAACGTCTTTTTTGTACGCAAGGTTCCTTCCCACGCCCATATATGGCTTACCTGCCATTGCATATCCAAGATATTGAAGGGCAGTATGGAAAGTTTCAAAGCGAATAGCCTTATTTAGAAAGCCCGGGCTTTTAGTATAAGCCCCATAGCCCAAGACGATCTCAATTCCATTATTGAATGCATTCTGCATTTTAAATAACCATTTTTCACTTGCAGGGACACAATCTGCATCAGTTAATAATACAATTTCATGTTTAGCTTCCTTAATACCGATTGATAATGGGAATTTTTTACCAGCGATCATTTTCGCTTCCTGCGTTAATTCTACTATCTGTAACTTTTTAAAAGTTTTTTGTAATTCGGCAAGAATATATTTGGTATCATCTACGGAATTATCATTTACCACTATTATTTCATGTGTTGTCGGATAATCCTGAACTAATATACCGGGCAGATTTCTTGCAATATTTTCATCTTCATCCCTTGCACAAATAATTATAGACACCGGATGTTGCTGTGAATGTCCTTTCGAAGGCGTTGTATAATTTCCAACCGGCCTGAAAAAATAGAGGTAATAAAAAATCTGGATTAATGTAAAAATGATAAATAAAGAAAAAATAATAGCACCGCTGGTCATAAGCATGGCTACGAAGATAAGGAAGTGATCATTTATCTTGCAGCCATTATGGCGGCATTAGAATTTAGCCTGGAATCAATGGATAAAAACAGCAAGGCAAGGGCCGGAACGATAAAAACCGATCATGGAAAAATAGAAACACCCATCTTTATGCCGGTTGGAACTGCAGGAAGCGTAAAGGCTATATCTCAACAGCAGTTGAAGGAACAAATAAAACCGGATATTATCTTAGGAAATACGTATCATCTTTATTTAAGGCCTGGCATTGAAACTCTAGAAGCTGCAGGAGGACTTCACCATTTTATGAACTGGGACCGACCCGTTTTAACAGATAGCGGTGGTTTTCAGGTATTTTCACTCGCAGATAACAGAAAGATCAATGAAGAAGGCGTGCTATTTCAAAGTCATATAGATGGCAGCAGTCATCTTTTTACACCGGAAAAAGTAATTGAAATTGAGCGGATTATTGGAGCTGATATAATAATGGCTTTTGATGAATGTCCTCCTGCTAATTCAGAAT
>JBJMLT010000176.1:0-10467 GCA_045805165.1 Flavisolibacter sp. | reverse complement strand
TTTTTATCATTTTCAAATATTTCCTGCTCGTTAAATAATAGCAGTAAGGTTCATCCTCATTCGCAATTACCATTTTCATTTACATTAAAGAATAATTCCAGAACAAGCGCGGGTGTCTATACTAATGATAATGTTCTGATAAGGACATTATGGAATAATAAATATTATGATGCCGGCACGTATCATGAAAGCTG
Organism: Flavisolibacter sp.; assembly: GCA_045805165.1. Classification (GTDB taxonomy): domain Bacteria; phylum Bacteroidota; class Bacteroidia; order Chitinophagales; family Chitinophagaceae; genus Flavisolibacter. The sequence continues at coordinate 10,273 of JBJMLT010000176.1, read as the reverse complement.
GGATGGGAATGATGATGAAGGGAAATCTGTTCAAAAAGGCAATTATTCAGTTCATCTTTTAAGCAATAATGTTAGCTATACGTGGGAAGGAGTGATTGGTAATACCTCTGATTCATTTTCAGGATCAACTGTATACCATGGAATGGATTTTATCAATTCAATGGCTATCGCAGGAAATAATATCTATATGGCAATCGGATACAATGAAGGCCATTCCTGCTTTATTAAATCCAATTTAAAAGATATAGGTAAAAAAGAATTTATTCTTCCTTCTATAGGCAATCAATCTTCCAATTTTGTAGTGACTGATGGTAAAAATGTTTATTGGGCATGTACTGATCCCTATACCAAACCACATGGAACTTTACAATTTGTATTTGCTACTTCCGTTGAAAACGATAATGAAATAAATTTTAATAATGGTACATCAATAAAATTGGTATATGGACGAAAGATGCTTTCATGCATTGATGTTTTAAATAACGAAAGCTCTTTAATTTCCGGACTAGCTGTACAAAAAAGTGGAAACTATTTATTTATATCTCATAAACTTCTTAATGAAGTTCATGTAGTAAATAAAAATACCGGAGAACTAATTCGAACAATTTCAATGGCAAGTCCTGGCGCATCAACTATTGACGGCAATAATCATTTATGGATCATTTCCAATGGTACAGTAAAAAGCTTTGAAATTTTTGACAATGGAAATATCTCTGATGAAAAACAAAGCCTGACAGGATTATCCAATCCTTTGGCATTAGCATTTGACATAAATAATAAATCTATCCTTATTTGTGATGGAGGAAAATCCCAGCAGGTAAAGGCTTATAACATATCTAATGGTAAGCTGGAATGGGCATTTGGAAAAGAGGGAGGATATGAGAAAGAAGCTGGAGTGAGAAATGACAAGTTTTTCTTTGCAGATTCGAAATTATCAGCAAAGGCCTTTATTTGTTTTCAGGGAGATGGAAGCTTCTGGGTGGGTGATGTAGGAAACAATAGAGCGCAGCACTATGACAGTGAAAGAAATTTCATTGAACGAATTATGTATTTGCCAAGGTCCTATAATGCTGGAGCTGATCAGAATAACCCAACAAGAGTATTTAATGAATACCTGGAATTTAAAATTGATTATTCCAAGCCATTGGACAATGGAAAAAATAAATCCTGGGAGTTAGTGAACAACTGGAGGGGAGCTACTGTGGATTCTTCTTATTTAAATCCTGGCAGTGGAAGTCAATTATTTGAAAATGTTGAAACATTAAATAATGGACATACGTATAGCGTCATCCGTGGTGGAAATAAGATCTTTGTTGTAGAATTAGTAAATGGAGGCACTTTACGATTTACCGGGATAAATTTTCCAACCAAGGGTCATCCTTTAATTTATAAAGATGGATCTATCAGAGAATTTCTGGCCAATAACGCAGGTAAGGAGATCCAATGGCAAATTCGCTCTTTAAAGGGATTTGATGAGCAAAATAACCCAATATGGTCTCAGCCTTCCATTCTTGCTTCAGTATCGAACATTAAAGGAAGTGATCCGGTAAACTGGTTCAATACAAGGCCGGCAGAAATGACGGATAATGAAATTCTGATCACATTTGATAAGAATTTGCCTTCAAAAGGGCTGGGAGAATTGTATCATTTGGGAGGGGTAAAAAAAGGAGATACAAAATATTCCTTTAAAACTGCAAGAGTTACGGATCTAAATTACAAAGGGGATTATCCTGAAAACGGAGATTTTGATATAGGGAATAAAGTCAGGAACCCTGGAAGCGATGTAGCAGTTATTGGAAATAACATTTTCTGGGGTTACCACGGAGAATTCTGGAAAAACTCACAAGCTAATAAATGGCAGCATGTTTATCCGGATGGATTATTGATCGGTGTTTTTGGTGTTACCGGCAAAGATTCTAAAGAGGAAGCAGCGTCGATGATGGCCGGCAATTCATTTGCATTCCAGGTTGTACAATATAAAAATGATATTTATTTATACCATTGTGATGAATCTTATCATAGTGGAATTCATAGATGGAAAATTAGTAACCTTACTTCCATTCATGAAGATATTATTCCTATACATCTCACTTCTTCTAATTAAATTTTGCTATCAAAAATTAATTATTCAGTAAAATATCTTGTCATTGTAAGTTCCAGAGAACGCCCAGACTTAACCTGTAACTGTATTGAACATCCGAATTATAAAAGGTAGGAAGATAATCTGCCTGGATTCGAATTTTAAATTTGTCAGAAACAAGACAATCTTCAGAAACACCTAAGTTAAGAGCCAGGGAATTCTGGCTTGTATTGAGAGAAGCTTTGGGTTGCTTAATATTATAAGTTGAAATTCCTCCCAAAGTATGGACTGAGAAAGTAAACCTGCTTTCTTCATCACCCTGGCTGCCAAATGGCAAAAATGTAGCTCCGGCAGTTAAAAAGCCTAATCTGTAAGAAATAGAATAAGCACTATGCCAATACATGCCGCCTTCTATAGTGAGACCCACATGCTGTGTTAATAAACGGGTATAGCCAATATATGGTCCCCATGCTTTATAATGAAATTTGCTATTTCCAAACCTTAATAATCCCGGGCCAAAGAACAAATTATTTTGTCCATCCAGATCGCTATTAACAATTATTGGTTTACTATTTAATTTTAATTTATACCCTTTTCCCGGATCTTTTAAAACAATAGGTGCTTTGCCAGGTTTATGTATAGAACCATTTTTTGTTCCATTGGCATTAGAGTAGAGAAAAGCAAAAAATGAAATCATTAATAATGCGGATCTTATCCACAGTTTTGTTTTGGAAATCATAAACTTTAGTTTAATGGTTTTTAAATAAAAGGTCTAAAAAGCAGAGTCAATTAAATTTGAGAAAGAAGAAAAATATATAATAGGAAATGCCTGCCAATGAAATAAGAACGGTATAAGGAAGTAAAATCTTCTTATGGATCTTTGGCAAAACAAGCAGTAATAAAATTATAAAGAATCCAATAAAATGTCTTTCTCCAATAAGTGTATTAAGCGAATAAACAATGGCTAATAAAGTACATGAGAAGAATAAAGCATATTCGTAAAATGATCTTAGCGACCGGTAAATAATAAATAACGCTAAAATTCCGAGCCATGCAAGACTTATCATTCCAATTACCGGGAAGGCTTTAATTACATTACCGGATAAATATAGAATATGGAATGTAACTCCCGTAAATAAACCAGGGCCTTGAGTATCTGCAAAAACCGGTCTGAATAATAGAACTAAAGCTGTTGCCATTGCTAATGTAACAATGCCATTGAACCAATTTATTAATTTAAACGACTGAATAATAACAGGAATAAAATACAACCCTGTTACTACCAATACTGCAACAATAGTTGCCGGATAAAAAGACAATGTATGCTTATAAAAATTCGGATGTGTTATTCCATGCCACTTAAAAAATATAATAAATGGAATAGTCAATGGTGTAATAAGGAACAGATTATTTACAATTAATTTTTTAAATAGACCGGAAGTCCTGTTATTTTTATTTTTTACAATTGTAATAATCCTTGCGGCTATAATTGCAATAGGAATTACAAGGTAGAACTGCTGGCATAAAACCGCCATTGAAATAAATAATCCGACAACCAGGTTTGACCAGATAGAATCGGAATCTTTTGTGTAGTATAAAATATTCAGGCTGATCAGGAGAAAAAATATCGCATAGTTTATTACATAAAATATAAAAGAGTTGACAAAAAAGTAAGGAAAGAACAGAATGATTAGTGCCGTGTATTGTGGAGTAGCTTTTCGCTTAAGTAAGCGGCTGGCCAATATAAATGAACTGAAAGAAATAATACCAGTGAATATTCTTGCCTGCACAATTCCCGGACCTATAATTTTACCAATTAAGGCTACTAAATAATAAGGTAGTGGCGTATTGGCGGATGAATAATGTGAATTAAATATGGCAGACAACCCGTTATTATAGAAATTCAAAATATTGGGATAATGATAGATCGTCTCATCTGTAGCCTTATTGAATGTAAATAAAGACACAATAAAGAACAAAGAATAACTTAATGCCGCTATCCAATAGAATGAATAGTTTTTTATAAAAAGCTTTGATCTTAGGAAAGGGAAATATTTTAGTTGGGATAATTGAGTGGTTAAACCTGGTTGGATCTCCATTTAAGTTCTAAATTTTTGGTGATTTTAAAAGGCGTTTTTTTCTCCTCTCAGCATATTAAAAGCTGTAAGGAAGATTATTTTAAGATCAAGAAGCAAATTCCAATTCTCCATATACCATAGGTCATGTTCTACCCTGAAGGACATGTCACTTAAAGATCTTGTTTCACCTCTAAATCCATGTATCTGCGCCCATCCTGTAATTCCCGGCTTTAAGAATTGTCTTACCATGTATTGGTTCAGGAGTTTTGAATAATCGTCTGTATGCTTTAACATATGCGGCCTCGGACCTACTATACTCATATCGCTCATAAAAACATTCAGGAACTGCGGGAATTCATCGAGATTAGTTCTTCTAAGAAATCTTCCGATGCTTGTTGTCCTATCATCCATTTTAGTGGCCTGGCGTTCATCTGCATCGCCACTTGGCCTCATGCTTCGAAATTTAATGCATGAAAATGGCTTATTATCCTTTCCTGTTCTTTTCTGAATAAAGAATACGGGCCCGCGGGATTCAATCCAGATCAAAATACTGATGACTGGTATCAGCCATGAAAGAATAAATACTATTACCAGAGAACTGATCAGAAGATCAACCAATCTTTTCCTAACACGGTTTGCTACATCGTCGAGCGGTTCATTACGTAATGAAAGCACCGGGATCTCTCCAAAATAATCGATATGCACTGGCTTCCTTATAAAATAGCTAAGATCGGCTACCAGCTTAAATCGAATGCATGCCTGATCGGCTTCATGCATTAACTGATAAATGCCTCTGTTCTGTTCCGGAGAAATGGTTGAATAAATATCCGTAACTCTGTTCTTCTTGGATATTTCAATGATGTCATTAACATCATGAATAATGGGGTAATGAGATAGCTCCTTTACATTTTTCTCATCTTCACAAAACCCGATGATCTCGCTTTTAATGGTATCTCCTTCCAGATAGGTGACTAATTTTTTAGATATCTCATTATAACCCAAAATCATGATCCTCTTTATCAGGTAATCTTTTTTCAACAGGAACCGGAAAAGCAGAAAATAAACGGTACGATTCAAAAACAGACCCAAAGAAAATAGTACCAGAAATGAGGATATAAATAATCTTGAAATCGTGTATTGCTTATTAAAATATAAATAGAGAGTTAACAGGATCAGGAAATTCAAATAAGTTTGCATGGACTTTCTTGAAAATATTTCAAAAGACGAAATATTCTGACCCTGATACGTACTTCGCAACCAACAGGAACCAACCCAGAATAGATTGCAAAAGAAAAGGAGATAGATATAATTCAGATCTAAAGATCCCGGAATGGTGCTGCTATAGTAATACCTTGTTACTATAAAAAGCAGATTAAGAGCGAGGAGATCCAGTACTGCGAAAGTGAATCGCATGAGCTGGGGGAAGGTGCGGTTCATGAAGTAGTTGTATTAGTTAGTGTTGGTTGTATTAGTGGTATTAGTAGTATTGGTAGTATTCGTAGTATTGGTTGTCGATTAGTTGGGAGTGATCATGGAAGTGTAGCCGGACATTATTTTGTTTATGGAAAGAGAGTTTTCAGCGAAATAGCGTGCGTTCCTCCTGATTTCAGAGTTATCGCTGAAAATTTGCTTTTCAATAGTTTCATTCAGTACTTTCTGATCATCCGGTTGAATAAGGATTCCCATCTTATTATCATCTACTATGGAATACAGACTTGTGCTTTCGCAGGCTGTAATAATACTTACTCCTCCAACAGCGAGAATAGTTGTAAGCTTTGATGGCATTACCAGATCACCGGCATTTGATTTTTGAAGGATCAGATGCAGATCAGCACAATTTAAAAAATCGTTGAATTTGTCATAAGCCTGAAGTGGCATAAATACAACATTGGTTAAAGACCTTTCATCAGCTATTTCCATTAGCTTTTCTTTATAAGGACCAGAGCCGCAAATAACGAATTTAACATCCTTATATTTTTTCAAAGCTTCTGCTGCATAGATTATGGAATCCAATCCTTGCTTCTCCCCTATACCTCCTGAGTATAAAACGATTTTGTCCGTATCACTAAATCCAAAAGACCTCTTGAGGCGGTCTTTATCATAAACAGGATAAAATAATTCCACATCAACCCAGTTAGGGAAGTATTTAATATTTCCTGCTCCCTTCTTTTCTATTTTTCTGATCATACCTGCAGAAATGCTGGTGATGAGATCCGCATTTTTAAGAATATACTTTTCCATCCTGAACAAGATCTTCAACAGGATAGATGATCTTATCATATGAAGGTCTTTCGCCGCATCTATCTGCAGATCCTGGACATGATAAAAGAATTTCGCTCCCCTGATCTTTTTATACATCATTCCCAGCAATCCCAATTGGAAAGAAGGAACCACAGTTACTATGTAATCGCATTTCTTCTGAAACATCAAAAGGACGATCTGGAAAAATGAAGTCATAAAGAATGAAAATTCTGACAATATTCTTCGAAGTCCTGTCGGAGTACGGGGAACATAATGCGGACAGCGATAGATCTGAACCTTATTATCGGAAACCATCCTTGTTTCCTTTTTGTACCAGAATGAATGATCGTAAGGCTTTTGAACTTTCCAGTATGGATAATAAGGATAGGTGGTTACAACAGTACATTCATGACCATGGCCAGCGAGCCAATCGATCATTTCACCATTATACTTACCAATGCCAGTCAATTCGGGATAAAAGTTACCACCTAATAAAAGGATGCGCTTTTTCATCTTTAGTAGTTAAAAAGTTAATAGGTTGACAAGTTGACAGGGAAGGGAACTTCATCAGAGATTAGAGATCAGAGATCAGCGATCAGAGATCAGCAATCAGCGATCAGCAATCAGCAATCGGCGATCGTTTAGGCTATCAAGGAATAATTCTTAATGTATTTCTCGATGATGAGTTTTTCAGAGAAGGTTTTTAGGATCTCGTTCTGAACTTTTTCAGGCTGTTTTTGATCCTGGGGATATTGTTGAGAGAGAGTAATTGCATTTTTAATTGCCTGGGCTATTTCAACTGTATTTCTGTTCACCACCCAGCCAAGATTTTTTTGTTTTACAAAAGATGACAGACCAACCTGCTCGGAAATTATTACAGGGGTTCCTACATATAAAGATTCAATTACAACATTGGCAAAATTCTCATTATGGGATGGAAGTATCATGGCATCCGCGTTCATCAGCTCTTTAAATTTTTCAATTGGTCCGAGCCAGCCGAGCCATTGAATACATTCGGCCATGTTCAGTTCCTCTGCCAAATGTTTCAATTCGGCTATATATTTTTGATTTCCCGAACCTGCAATTCTGAGAATTAAATCCAATTTAAATTCAGCGATTGCTTTGAAAAGCAATTCCAATCCTTTTTTGGGATCGATCCGTGATAAAAAGATAAGAGTGAATTTTTGATTAGCAGGCTTTACCAACTCCATCTTAGGGAGGCTTAATAGATTAGGAAGCATAAATCCATTCCATCCATTAATGATCTGCCTGCATTCCCTGAACTCTGATTCTGATGTTGCATGAAAAAGTGAACCTTTCAATAATCTTTTACCAATAAGTGCGTGTAAAACGGTTTTGATAAATGAATGTCTTGCACTTCTTATATAATTGCTTAACATTCCTCTTGGTGAAATGATCAACTTAATGCCTTTTATCCGAGCGATCATTGCTGAAACCATTACCAATAGATTCCACCATGAATGAATATGTATGATATCAAATTCATTGGCATGCTTCCACAAGTAAGTCCATAACCGTGGTGAAAGATGTGTATGATCACCGGTTATCCTTTTAAAATAAATAACAGCTACTCCATCAACGATCTGCTTTGTACCAGGTTCAACATTCAATTCTTCCTTCCCATTTGCCGTAGTAGTAAGAACGGTTATATCCAATCCATTTGAAACCAGTGATTCACAAAGCTTACTGATGGAACTTATTGTTCCTCCATAAGTATATGCAGGCTTATAAGAAGGAACAATATGAGCTATTTTCATTTCTGGAATTTAAAAGATTGTAAATTCTTCTCAGCATCGGGAACAGGAAAAGGAACCGGAGTTGAATTAATCTTAAGTTCAGTTATGCTGTTATTTTCAAGCTTTTGCTTTTCAATCAGCCGCAAGGCAAACAATATTTCTACTGTTGTTCTTTGAAGGGTATAATGCCAACCTGCCCATCCGTTGAATATGAGTCCCTTTATAAACAGGCAATAAAAGAAAACAAAAAAAGGAGCAACTATTTTCGTCAACCTTATTTGTTCTAAAAAAGAATATTTGTTTTGATGGGTAAGGGCTATAAGCTTATCTGCTTCTTTTGCTGAATATTTATCCTGGTTCATCAGCCAACGACCAAGTGGCTTCCTGTCATCATGGAGAATAGGTGATTTTAAATAAACAGGTACCCAATCAATTTTTAATCTTTGCGTATGGCCATCATCATAATAAGTAAACCAGTCTTTCAGAAATAACACAGGTCTGGGAGTTGTATTATTTCCACGAAGCTTTTTACCGAAAACAAGAAATCTGAACCGCGCGAAATAAGCAGGAACATTTCCATGGATCACTAATTCCATTATTTCCTTAATAAAATCTTCGGTTAAAATATAGTCAGCATCTAATGTCAATACCCATTTTGTCTTTACCAGAGAAAGTCCATAATTCCATTGCCTGGCATGTGTATCAAATTTTCTGGGAAAAACATCTGTGTTCGGATATTGGTTTAATATTTCCAATGTTCTGTCCGTACTGTAACTGTCTATCACAATCACGCGACCAGCCCATTTTAACCTATCCATTACTCTTCCAATATTTACTTCTTCATTGCTGGTAAGGATCAATACGGTGAGAAGATCGTTGACCAATGCATTTAATTTCTCTGATGAATTATTCATATCAGGGTTTAAGTATTCTTGACTTTATAAAAACGGCAGGATTACCGGAATAAATACCATTGTATTCCATATCTTTTGTTGCTACGGAGTTTACGGTGAGAATGGAATGGCTGTGGCAAATGATACCAGGACAAACAATTGCTCTGGCTCCTATCCATGCTCCATCCCGAACCTGAATCTTTCCTAAACGGTATGGAAAGCTGCTTATAGTGTAATCATGATTTCCGGTTAGAAGCATAGCACCCTGAGAAATGCATACATTATTTCCAATACTTACATCCTCCAGGTTATCGATCCATACACCTTCACCAATCCAGCAATGGTCACCGATAGTGAGGCGCCAGGGATTTTTAATTCGTACTCTTGCTTTAATGATCAATTTTTTACCGATCCGTGCTCCAAACAGCCTTAGAAGATTTCTTTTCCAAGAATAGGGCCATGGAATGGACGAATTCAAAACCCAATAATTAAAAAAATACCAGATCAGGACCTTCCATCTCGGGCCCGCTTTGTATTCTCCCGGATCAAAGGAAGAAAGATCCTGCCGAATGATCTTTTCGGAAATATAAATTAGTTCACTCATTTTGATGTCTGATGTGAGGATCGCTGATGTGAGGATCGCTGATCGCTGATGTGTTGATCTCTGATTTTTAAGAAATCACGATATCGCGATTGACGATTCACGACATCATTGACGATTGACGATTGACGATTGACGAATTCATTGACGATTCAGGCTACAAATCCATTCTTTCTGGAAAAATATTTAGCTGTATGGGGTATATCAGTTAAAGGCTTTGCCGGAACCCCTCCATACAGTTTCCATTCATCGCTGTAGGATTTATTCAATAACGATTTAGCGCCGAGCACAGAATTAGAAGGCAAATAGGAACCACCTAATATTACAACATTGGTCCCTACAAAAGTATAATCACCGATATAGATAGGTGCACAGTCCTGCCGGTTTTCAGTTACATCTATGGAATGCGTTAGTAATTGAGAATTATAACCGGCAATGGTAGCGAACCGTCCTATTTCAATCTGGTCGGTACAATCAATATGATGGTTTTTTGTAATCGCAGCAGATTCTTTTAATAACAATTGGGGTTTGCGAAGACTCTGATGCTTAAAATGATTTGAAATAGTGCCGGTTGGAAAGCCTGTGATCCAGTTACTTCTTCCTATCCTCGCTTTCTCTTCCAT
>JBJMLT010000175.1:0-12826 GCA_045805165.1 Flavisolibacter sp. | reverse complement strand
TTTTCGCGACACGCAATCCTTCTGAATACAAGCTGGATAATTTAAAGCCTCTTATTTCTTACGGATCATCTCCCAGAGGAAGCATTAACCTCGCTCTTGCAGCCAAAGCACAGGCATTTTTAAATAAGCGTGGGTATGTTATACCCGAAGATGTAAGAAGTATCTGTAATGATGTGTTGAGGCACAGGTTAGGATTAACTTATGAGGCAGAAGCCGAGAACATTGAAGTTGAGAATGTAATAGAGCAAATTTTAAACAAGATCAATTTACCTTGAATTTAGACGACAAATGGACATTGAAAAGTGCTTAATTAACCAGTCTGTCAACTGTTAACTGTAATCTGTCAACTTGCATGCTGACAACAAAAGAAATACTAAAAAAAGTCCGTGAGCTGGAAATAAAGAGTAAAAAGCTAACCAGTGATCTCTTCACGGGGGAATATCATAGTGCGTTTAAGGGAAAGGGTATGTCGTTTAAGGAAGTTCGTGAATATTCTGCGGGTGATGATATACGGTTCATAGATTGGAATGTATCAGCGCGCTTTGGACACCCTTTTAGTAAAGTGTTTGAGGAAGAACGTGAGTTAACAGTAATGCTTCTGATTGATATTAGTGCCAGTTCGCTCTTTGGAACCGTCCATGGAACAAAAAAAGATATCTCTACGGAAATTGCGGCAGTTATTGCATTTAGTGCTGTAAACAATGGTGATAAAATAGGAGTGATCTTTTACAGTGATAAAATAGAAAAGTTCATTCCACCAAAAAAGGGGAAGCAGCATGCATTATTTATAGTTCGTGAATTATTATCCGTTCAACCGAAAAAAAGAAATACTCAATTGAGTATTGCGCTGAAATATTTTTCCAATACAACAAAGCATACAAGCATTGCATTTATACTTAGCGATTTTATAGATGCGAATTATGAAGATTCTTTACGCGTTGCTGGGAGCAAGCATGATATTATAGGTATCAAGTTATATGATAAGATGGATATGAAATTACCAGACGTTGGAATTTTGCGTATTGAAGATGCTGAAACAGGCTCTCAAAAATGGATAGATACAGGCAATGCGCTTGTTAAGCATGAATATGAAAAGGAATTCTTCCGTATAACCGCATTTAGTACAGAAACATTTAAAAAAGCCGGTAGCGATCTGTTACATGTTAGAACCGACGAAGATTATGTAAAAGTGCTTAAACAATTCTTTATAAGCAGAAATAAATAATGAAGTGCACCTTTCTTTACTGGATAATATTATTTTTTATACCGTACCAATTACTGGCGCAAACTATAAGCATTACAGCAACGGCCGATAAAAATGCTATATTAATAGGTGAGCCTGTTGAGCTTACTATTGAAGCCACAGTTCCAAAAAATAAGGTGATTCCTTTTCATTTGCCGGACTCACTAATGCATTTTGATATTATTAGTAAATCAGGGATAGATAGTCAGATTACTGATAAAGGACTTCATCTGAAGCAGGTTATAAAACTTACAAGCTGGGACAGTGGCAAATGGTCCATTCCATCCTTTTCATTTGGAAAATACAGGTCTGCAGCTATTACAATTACAGTCTCTTTTTCCAATTTTGACCCTAACCAGCCATATCATGATATAAAAGACAACATAGAAGTACAAAAAGCTCCTGAATCCAATTGGTGGTGGTATGTGGCTGGTATTCTATTCCTTCTTGCATTATTTTATTTATTCTTTCCTCAGGGCAAAAAGAAACCTGTTGAAGAAAACCATGAAGCCGATTCGGCATTTAAGGAAGCCATAAAGAATCTCAGGAAGTTGAAAAGTGATAATGAAATAGATCCAAAGCTATTTTATACGAGACTAATTGATATTTTTCGCACCTATATTCAAAAGAAAAAGAATATCCAGTCTTTTTCAAAAACCACAGAAGATATCAGTATGCAGATAAAAGAATTGAAAATTCCAAAAGAGCAATATGAAAAACTGGTTGAAACGCTTCAGGTCAGTGATATGGTAAAGTTCGCCAGATTGCAGCCTTCGGAAACCGATATAAAACGATCTGCAGAAGTAATTGAAAACTCAATTGAAGAAATAGAACAGGCAAAATAATGTTGTACGATTGGTTACAAAATATTGAATTCAGAAATGACTGGGCATTGCCATTTTTATTATCCCTTCCTGTACTCGCCTGGTATTACTTTCGTACTTCGCGATGGCGGAAATCCACATTCACAGTTAGTACTTCCAAAACTTTTACCATCCATACATTTAAAGAAAGGCTGGTACATCTGCCTTTCTGGCTTCGTCTATTGGCTATCGGTTGTATTATATTGGCGCTTGCACAGCCGCAGGTAAAAGATGTTCAGAGCAGGAACAGGGGAAAAGGAATAGATATAATATTATGTATGGATGTTAGCGGAAGTATGCTGTCAGCGGATTTTAATCCTAACCGGCTTGAAGTAGCTAAAGAAATGGCAGAAGACTTTGTAAGGCAGCGGCCCATTGATCAGATTGGTTTGGTGATATTTTCGGGTGAAAGCTTTACCCAGCTTCCATTATCATCTGATCACAATAATTTACTGGAACAGATACATGGATTAAGAAGCGGGATGCTTGTAGATGGAACAGTAATCGGTGAAGGGCTGGCCACTGCAGTGGAACGATTATCAGCAGGCAAATCGAAAACGAAAATAGTCATCTTATTGACTGATGGAAATGAGCAGCCTCCGGAAACAAGGGTAATTGACCCTCTTACCGGTTTGGAAATTGCGAGGGCAAAAGGAATAAAAGTATATACCATTGGTATGGGTATAATTGGAGGTCAGTCGGTAAAAGAAAAAGGTGTTCCGCAAGGCAGCAGCTTTTTAGACGAGAATCTTTTAAGGAAGATAGCGTCGCAAACAGGAGGTCAATACTTTCGGGCTGTTGATAAGGAAAGCCTTCAGGAAATCTATCATCAGATAGACCGCTTAGAAAAATCAGATGTGCAGGTAGTTACGAAAACCAGGTACGAAGAAGAATATATTTATTTCTTAATAGCTGCACTTTTCTTTCTCACTTTGGAAGCCATTCTCAGGACTTCAATTTTACGTACTTTTCCCTAATTATGGAAGGTGTAGTTTATAAATCGACAGGAAGTTGGTATTTAGTAAAAGATAAGATAGGAAAATTCTGGAATGCCCGAATAAAAGGAGTTTTTAAACTGGACGATATTACTTCTACCAATCCAATTGCGGTGGGGGATGTTGTTGAATTTGAAATGGAGAATGAAAATGAAGGTTCTGTAATTATTAATAAGATCCACGATAGGTTTAACTATATAAACAGGCAATCTCCAAAAGTTAGAAGTCATCAGCATATTGTTGCTTCTAATATTGATCAATCGATATTGATCGCCACTTTAAAAGAGCCACGTACATCACAAGGCTTTATAGACCGCTTCCTCGTAGTTTGTGAAATGTATCATATACCTGCGATTGTTTTATTCAATAAGCTGGATTTGTATGGAAAGAAAGAATTTGAGAAGCTTGAAAAAATGAAAGATGTATATGAAAAAATAGGGTATAAAGTTCTCGGTCTCAGTCTTAGGAAAAATGAAGGATTGGATGAATTAAAGAACCTGCTAACAGATAAGACATCACTTATTAGCGGACATAGTGGAGTTGGAAAATCAACATTTATAAATGTAGTGCTGCCAGACCTTGCATTAAAGACTCAGGATGTAAGCGGATGGAGCGGAAAAGGCATACATACTACTACATTTGCCGAAATGTATGATCTTCCGAACGGTGGATGCATTATAGATACTCCAGGAATGAAAGAATTTGGAATAGTGGATGTGCAAAAGCAGGAATTGTCAGGTTACTTTCCAGAAATGAGGGAACGATTGAATAATTGTCAGTTCAATAACTGTCTGCATGTGAACGAGCCAGGTTGCGCTATTAAAGAAGCTGTTATAAATGGAGAAATTGACGAAGACCGCTACGTAAGCTATTACAACATACTGGAATCAATAAAAGAGACCTGGAAATAATACTAAGTTGATAGTTAACAGAAGGATCATAAAGCTGTTAACCGTTGACTTGTCAGGCAATATGCTTCCTCATATCAATCGTCATCAATTTACCTTCCAGAACATTGGCAAGTTCCACTACAGCTTTGTTATCGCGCCTGCGTGCATCTTTGGTTTTGGTGGGAAAAACAGAAATGCCATTATAAATGCTGTACTGCAAAGTAAGTTGATGATGCCCAAGGCTGAATTCCCAGCTTATGGCGTCAAAATCATCTTCTTTGTGACTAAAATTAACTTTAAGATCATCAGTAAGAATATCGGCAATCTGGTAAAAGCGTTTCAAGCTGCCATCATCGTCGATCACTGCTTCTGTGCAACCTAAAGTTGTTCGTAGGGTTAGGCTCATAGTCCTAAATTTTTAAGTTATTATCTATAATAAAAGACAACGGTAGCGACCGTTTTGCTGCATATTTGTTACAAAAGTTATGCCTTGAATGACTTTGCTTTTGGAACTTTTTCGCCACTTAGCAATCTTTCGGCTCCAACGTTCTTGCCATTGCTTGGACATCCATATTTAGGCTGAAAAAGGCTGCATGAAGAAAGGGTTACAATGCATGCAAGGAGGAATATTAATTGGTGGATGGTTTTCATTGAACAACGGTTGATTATAAAGATAAAACGAATTTTTGAGGATTAAAAGTCCTTACCTGCCTCATTTGCAGAATCGAACCAGCGTGAATAGCCTAAGTAATTATTAGCAATGCGGTTAATTTCCCCTTCAATCTTCTCTTTAGAGATTTCCTTTACCTTTTTAGCAGGAACACCTGCGTAAATAGCACCTGCTTCACAAATAGTTCCTTCCAGAACTACCGCACCGGCAGCAATTATGGTATTGCTTTTTATTTCAGCTTTATCCATTATAATGGATCCCATGCCTATAAGCACGTTTTCATGAATAGTGCATCCATGAATAAGAGCATTATGTCCAACAGATACATTATTACCAATATATGTTTTGCTACGTTGGTATGTGGAATGAATAACAGCACCGTCCTGAATATTTACCTTATTTCCTAAACTGATACTATTAACATCGCCACGCACAACTGCATTGAACCATATGCTGCAATCGTCGCCCATAGTAACATCACCAACAATGGTGCAATTGGGAGCAATGAAGCAATTTTTACCCCATTTAGGAAAATGATCTTCTACGGGTAATATTAAAGCCATTTAATGTATGATTTATGATTTACGATTTACAATTTTAGATTACAGATTGATGGTAAATCACAAAGTTGCAGACATTTGATTATTTATTATATAAAATTTGTTTCAATATCAGTCAGGCCTTTAACCTAAAGAAATCGTAATTCGTAAATTGTATTAAGCAAAGAATATGAATCTAAGGCAGTTGTTTTTATCAAATGTAGCACAGACGTCTACATCGCCTATGGCTTTGGAGATTGTAAAAGCCAGTGGTTGCATAATGACTGATGTATCTGGGAAACATTACATCGATTTGATTGGCGGGATTAGTGTTGCTAATATAGGACACAGGCATCCAAAAGTAGTGGAAGCCATTAAAAAGCAAGTCGACGATTATTTACATGTAATGGTTTATGGTGAATTTATTCAATCGCCGCAGGTATTATATGCTCATGCAATAAACATGATGCTTCCAGTTACTTTAAACTCAATCTATTTTACCAATTCCGGTGCAGAAGCTGTAGAAGGGGCCATGAAACTAGCTAAAAGGGTATCTGGAAGAACCGGAATGGTTGCCTTTAATAATTCCTATCACGGTTCTACACAAGGCGCATTAAGCCTGATCGGAAGCGAATACTGGCGAAATTCCTTCAGACCGCTTCTGCCTGGTATTACACATCTTACTTATAATTCACATTCCGATCTGGAAATGATTGATGAACAGACAGCCTGTGTTTTTGTGGAACTGGTACAGGCAGAAGCAGGAGTGGTACTTCCTGAAATAAAATGGTTACAGGCATTGCAGAAAAAATGTCATCACTCGGGTGTTTTGCTTATAGTAGATGAAATTCAGACTGGATTTGGAAGGACAGGAACATTATGGGCATTTGAGCAATTTGATTTACTTCCAGATATATTATTACTTGGAAAAGCATTGGGTGGAGGAATGCCATTAGGAGCTTTTATAGCATCAAAAAAATTAATGGACCATTTAATGGATAAGCCTGTGCTGGGACATATAACCACTTTTGGAGGTCATCCGGTTTGTTGTGCTGCCGGTTTAGCTGCATTTGAACTATTGAATAGTGAGATCCATTTAAATGATGTAAAGAGAAAAGAAAATTTGTTTAGAGAGCTACTTATTCATGATAAAATAAAAGCCGTTCGTTCCGCCGGATTATTGATAGCTGTTGAATTTGAATCGTTTGAAGTTTGCAAAAACATTATTGACAAATGTATTCTGGCCGGTGTGGTTACCGACTGGTTTTTGTTTGCAGGTAATTGTATGCGTATTGCTCCTCCGCTAATAATAACCGAAGAACAAATCTCCAGGGCTTGCGATATAATTGTTAGACAGTGTGGTAATGGATAATTTAATTCGTCAATCGTCAATCGGCAATCGTTAATTTCCGGGAATCGGGGGGTCGTCAATAAGTCAAAAGTTAAAAGTTAAAACCTAAAAGTATTCCAATATGATACAAATAGATAGGTTATTTAAGGGTTAGCATTTTGATGTTAGGGGGATTCAGGTGGCATGGTTCAAGGTTGGCTTATAGTTGGCTTTGATATGGCTTTGATATGGCTTTGAGTTGGCTTTGATACGCTTTAAAGGGAGGAGGAGGGCAAATGAAAAAAGGAAAATGAAAAAATGGGATCTTGATTTTTAGTTTTTCCTGTTTTATTTAAAGGTGTTCAAAAATACAAATTGAGAGGGTTCCAATAATTAATAATTAATAATTAATAATTAACCACCCCTTTGCGCATTTTGCTCCTTACGCGCCCTTTGCGAGAAACCAAAAACACCGAGCTATAAACACTTTTAACTTTTAACTTTTAAATTTTAACTTATTAACGATTGACTTCCTCACAATTCACGATTCTGCCATTGCTCTTGCAAGCTTTTTCAACGATACATATATTAATGTAAGTAATAAGGAATAACAAATGATCATACCCCAATCAAGCCGGTTGCGAAGAGGATGAACAAACAAATAAATAATGTCACGTAATAGCTTGAATGGATTATACACTATATCCCAGCTATTCAGTCGTAAATATCTGCCGAGGTATATACCCAACGCATTTAATACCATTATTGGATAAATAAAAAGAAGATCAAATCTCTTGGTGAAATAGTATTCAAACAACACTTCCATTTGACGTACAGAAATAATGCCCATAAGAAGGCCATTCCACGCAACGGAAAACAATAAGGCCAGATCATACCATAGAGGAAATCTAGATCTTCTGTCAAAATGGAACAGATCGGTGATGATATAAAATGAATTAGGAATAAATAGTAACCATATTAGTGCAACAATTAAAAATGCTACTCTTCCTCTGTTCTTTATATGGGAGCTTATGTAATTGCTTAATCCAAGTGGTATATATGCCAGGAATAAATTCCAGATCATTCCAAGAAAAAGAATCTGTTGCGTATAAACGATCCGGAACAATACAAGAGCAATGCTGAACAGGCAGGATAAAATTATAATTCTTCCAAGCTCTGATCTGCGAAAGTCCTTAAATACTATTGATTCTGTTTTAATCATTTTATTATCACTGCTTCTCTTGTTCTCTAAGGTTTAAAACCATTAAAATATCTTTGGAATAAATATAATGCCACCGACAATTACAGAAACAATGGCAGCTACCAAAACAGCGCCTGCGGATAGGTCCTTAATCGTTTTAATTCTTAAATCTCTTTGAGGAGAAACAAAGTCCATGGCTTTTTCAATAGAAGTATTGATCATTTCGGTGATCCATACCAATGCAATTACAAAAACTATTGCCAGGGTCTCTGATTTTGTTGTTTTAAAGTATAAGCACAATCCGGACACTATGATCGTAGCAGCCAGGTGTATTTGAGCATTATGCTCTGTTCTGAAAAACCGTATGATGCCCGCCCACGCAAATACAAAGCTTTTTACCCTGGCCTTTACAGAGAACCGGTTCGGATTGTTGCTCATGTTTTTAATTTGATAATTTAATAGTTTGAAAATGGAAACAATTACAAACCATCAGTCGATTTATTTTCCATTTCAATTTTACTTTTATTTTTAAGTGAATAATGAAACATCTTTGAACAAAGCTTGTATTATTATTATTTTCAAATCTTCAAATTAATCTACTTTTCGAATGATAAGACTGGAACATCCAATTGCCCAAAATAATCACTATGCATAATGTCCAGCAAATTCCAACTATGGTTATCAATCTTGAAACCCTTTCTTCCACTTCTCTTAACGACCTTCCCACGGCAATATAAGCAACAGGCGATGAATTGGTGCGCACAATTCCCATTGCCATGCGAATGCTACGTCTAGGTTGCCAGGTGATCCAGTCCTCTCCATGCTCTTTTACATAATTAATAACGCTGACAGGAAGCTGTGGTAATTTACCTTCTATATAGCCTGTAGTCCAAAGTGGCTTTGCATGGGCATCATAAGTTTGAACAAAAGTAGCCAGGCTTTTTTCGAGGTCAATACTATCCGTATAAAAAGCGCTGGGTTGTTTACCTGCACTTAGGTTATCACGCAGGTCATGAGCTATTAGTATCTGCGGATCATTTGCATTTGCTCTATAGGTTTGTTGAACGCTTGCATAAATGAGTGCCATTACAATAGTGATGATAGCAATAGCACTTAAATGTTGAATAGATTTCATAACATTCTTTTTAAATTATAATAGAATTTGATTTACCATTGAATTTTTTTGGAGAAGTGCATTATTATAGCCAGTGTAATGAACAATCCAATGCTACCTAACAATAATGAGTAATCCTGTAGTTGAAGTATGGTGAAGATGTATCCATATATAATGGTTAATATAAAAGCAAGTAAAATGCTTAATCTGGAGGAAGTAAGAATGCTGCGAACAAACCAACCGATCAATCCAATTGTTGCAATTGAAGATACCAGGTAGGCATAATTAAATCCAATGTATTCACTGAAAGATAATAGTAAAGTATAAAACAATACTAAAGCCAGTCCGATCAATCCGTATTGAAAAGGATGAATGAATTTTTTATTCGTTGTCTCTATTAAAAAGAAAGCAGCGAAGGTTAACAATATACACAGTACAGCATATTTAACAGAGCGCATGGTTTGTTGATAAGCGTTGACAGGAATAAACAGATCAGCACCAAATGAACCGTTAATAATGTTATTACCCGTATTGTCCTGAAAGGCCATAGCAGGATTTATATAAAATGCATCATCTTTCCATTCTTGTGGAAACCGTCGTTTATGTGCCAGGCTTCTCCAGGTGGCAGAAAATCCTGAATTATTAATAGACGATACTTGCGGCAGTATGATTCCAGTAAAGCTTGGATGGGGCCATGTGGAATGAACCTTTACGGTGGTAGACTTTCCAACCGGTGTAAATAATATTTTTTCTGAGCCATTTAGATTCATGTTACCTGAGAATTTAATGTTCTTTAAATCATTTGGACTTGTAATATTCAAAGGCGCTACCAATCCATCTGCAGAATTTTTTGATTCGCTAGCCTGTGAAGTAAATGAAAGGACCCTATCGTTCCAGTTCATTTTCAATTCGTCATTCAAACCTTTAATATCACCCAGGTTTATTTTTATAAAGGCCTCATTCCACAGAATTGATTCAGGAGCTATGGATAACTTTTCCGGTTTAATTTCTGTATAAGAACCAGACATATTCACATTTGTACTATACAGCATTACTTTGTAAATACCTCTATATTTTTGTTGAGGCAATATTTCTGAATTAATAGTTAAATCATCCGGAAGAAAATAAGCATAATGCTTGTATCTTAATTTTTGTAATGAATCTGTTTCCCAATAGGGAAGAACAATAACAGGACCTGAAATGTTCTGGTTGCCTGCCCATTTACTGCTAACTTCTGTTATTGCTTCGCGTTGTCTTTGTTCTCTTTCCTTGATCAGACTTTCCACCGAAAATGTTGGTAGTAATAATATCAATACGATCAGTCCAATGATGAGCGACTTAATTAATAACTTTCCTCCTGATACAATATTATTTGCCGTTATTTCAATATTCATATCTTGTAGATTTTGTTTTTATTTAAAAGATCTTAACCACTAAGGCGCAAAGACGGAAGGATTTTTTTTGGCAATTAAATTTTAACTGCACTATGATTTTCCTGTTTCTCCACATTACTTTGATATGCTTTCCTTCTTTTAACCTTGCGTCATTGCGGTTAAACCATATATCCAAAGCACTTTGCATTACAAAGTATAAGTACAAAAAAAATTACTTCATGCCCTTTATCATTTTTTCCAGTCCTTCAATATGTTCTTTAAATGCTTTTTCACCAGTTCTTGTTATGGAATAAGTTGTATTTGTCTTTTTACCAATAAACCCTTTATGAACTTTAATATATGCGCTCTCTTCCAGTGTTTGTATATGCGTGGCAAGGTTACCATCAGTTACTTCCAGCATTTGCTTCAGATCATTAAAGTTCACTTCATCATTTACGATCAATACACTCATAACACCCAGTCTTACCCGGTTATCGAATATTTTATTGAGTCCTGATATGGGATTGTTATTCACCATTATGAATAAAAGTTATTTTTCTGCGATCATTACTGGCCGGTATTCGTACTTCCACCACATGATAAATCCATAAATAATATGCAGGACACCAAAACCTATGGCCCAGAAATAAATTCCATAATGAATGAACTGTGTATTCAGCAGTCCTAAAATAATTTCCAGAATGCCGAGGTATCTGATATCGCTTAAAGTATATTTACTTCCATTCACCAGTGCAAGACCATAAAAAATAAGGCAGCTTGGTGCAATAAAACGCCATTCGTCCAATTGCAGCATGGCCAGAATAAACATTCCTCCTGTAACAAGCGGAATGATCATATTCACTGCTAATGTTTTAGATGTATGATCCCAGACAGGCAGATTATTCTTTCCGGCCTTTTTCCATGTAAAATAAAGTGCGGATAAAACTGAAGCGAGCAATACAGCTACAGCCAGAAGCAACAAATTGATCTTTAGCTGATGAAAAGCAGTTCCTGAATATCCCTGTATATCGTAGTTAGCGTAATAATCTTTGATCCAGCTGTTAGCGATAAAAGCTCCTGCTAAAGCCCAGATACCTGCCGCAATGCCACTTAAACCACTGAGAGAGATGAATTTACTGGAACGCTGCATAATGCGTTTTATATCATTCAGGGTATTTAGTTGCTGATTGGTATCGGTCATAAAAAGCGCTTTGTACTGCAAAGTAAGGTAGAGAATCTGGAATTTGCAAACTATTTGGGTTTTTTTATCGCTGATATCTGATGTAATGATCTCTGATTTAAGTTTTACAAAAAAGAAACATGCATTAAAGAAATCAGACATCAGCGATTACTTGCAATTTGGTAGATTTTCAACTTTTCCCTATATTCGACTTTCAAGAACTCCTTTTGTTATTCGGAAACAACCATATCAATTCTTTTTCTACTCTATCAATGGGTATGATATGCCTTTCCTTATTCCCAGTTAGCTTCCCGGTTCCCAGGTGCTGATAGGCGCATATTATTTCTTTTGCCCCTATCAGTGAATTTTCCCCGATCGTTTCTCAAATCCATTCTGTCATTTCACTATTTATTTTATGTCCGGGAACAAACTCGTTATACGTGTATCAAATAAGAACGACCTGCGTTATGTGCAAACAATTGTTAATGAAATAGAACTAGCTTCCACAGATCCTTCCACAAGTATTTTAAAGCGCAGTCCTCAGCTTATTGCTTCCAAACTGGAAAACGGAGAAGCTATAATTGCTGTTACCAAAAGTGGCACATGGGTAGGATTCTGCTATCTTCAATTGTGGAGTGAAGGAAAATTTGTAGCTAATTGCGGATTGGTGGTAGCACCGGCATTTAGAAGAATAGGTGTAGCTAATTTAATTAAAAAACAAATAGTAGCACTTAGCCGCGAGATCTATCCACAGGCAAAATTGTTTGGACTTACAACAAGTCTTGCAGTTATGAAGATCAATAGCGACCTGGGGTACAAGCCAGTCACCTATTCTGAAATAACAACAGATACAGGCTTTTGGGCAGGCTGCCGTAATTGTCCTAACCATGCTATTTTAGAAAAAAGAAAAGGGAAGAATTGTCTCTGCACGGCCATGCTTTTCGAAACAGAAAATGCTTTACAAAATATATGAACATGGATAAGTTAACTATCATTGGCGGTGGCAATTTGGGATCTGCCATTGCGGAGGGTTTATTAAATAGCGGATTTATAAAACCTGAACAATTGATCATAACAAAGCGGAATTATGCCAGCCTGAAGCGGTTCAATGAATCGGGTGTTGACGTAACATGCGATAACAAGGAAGCGGTTTCTAAATCGAAGTATATTATTATAGCGGTAAAGCCTTACCATATTGAAGAATTGCTATTAGGATTAAAAGATTCTTTAAAACCGGGACAATTAATCATTAGTGTAGTTACCGGTGTATGGATAAAAGATATTCAAGGCTGGGTAGGAAAGGAGCGCATTGTATTCCGTGCTATGCCAAATACGGCAATTGCAATTCAGGAAAGCATGACTTGCATTGCTTATCAAAATGCGAAGGAAGAAGAAATTAAGTTTGTGGAGCAATTATTTGAAAACCTG
>JBJMLT010000174.1:0-3329 GCA_045805165.1 Flavisolibacter sp. | reverse complement strand
TATTAATGATCAGGAAACAGAGAACAAAACTGATATTAACCAGGCTAATTTATGCCTTGCTTATAATGTAATTCTTAAAAGACTTTTTTCAATTTCAGTTCCACTAACCGCTACTTCAATTCATGCATTTAAAGATCAAAAGACCGGTTTGATAAAATATTATGAAAGAAAGCTCAACGCCCAGTTTGTAGATGTAAAATGTATAGATGAATCCTGTAAAATTCCAGAAAAATTCTCATCGCAACATACATTAGACATTAGCCAATTGGCAGAAACATTTCCGCTTGAAAATTATCAATTTGAAGGTTTGGTAGTTGTAGAAGTTAGTGATGTGACTCAGGATCAGGTAATCAATGAGATCAAAACCTCTTTACTAAAGATCAATGAATTTTCTGATAATGCTGTGTATGATGAATTGCAAAATCATGTACAAAGCCTGATCGGATTAAAAGGAGTAAAAATTGGAATAACTCCATTCTTTAAAGTAAACCAGTTTTATTTATATACAGAAGCTCACTATAAAAACAGTCTTCTTTTCCGCAACGGACAAGTCATAAGCAATAAAGATAATATTAGTGAGTTATGCCAAAAGGTATTTAAAAGCACTAACGAACCATTGCTTTTTCAGCAGTTAGGCGAAAAAGAAAATGCGCTTAATGGTTTATTGAAATATTATAGTGATCAGGGAGTTAAAAGTCTTATTTTATGCCCCCTAAAAAGTGAGGATGGTACTTTAATAGGACTTTTGGAAATAGCAAGTAACGATAACGGTAAGCTTGAATTTCATAACTTAAGCAGGATCAAGCCTGCGATTCCACTTTTTACTCTGGCTTTGGAAAAAAGTGCTGAGAACCTTGAACTGCAGATCAATAAAACCATTAAAGAACATTTTACTGCTGTTCAGCCTGCTGTAGAATGGAAATTTACTGAAGCTGCGTTTAACTATTTACAATATAAGCAGGTAAGCGATCTCGCTAAAATGCCTACAATCTCTTTTGACAATGTATATCCTTTATATGCAGCCATAGACATCAGAAATTCTTCCGTGGAAAGAAACAATTCCATACAGTTGGATTTATTGGAGCAGTTAAATATGGTAAAAGAGGTATTGGAGAAAGCTTCTAAAATAACTCATTTCCCAATTTTAAAAGAAACCCAGTATCGTGTAGATAAATATATTTCTTTTGTTTCCGAAAATCTTTTGACTGAAGATGAAATGGTGATATATGAATTTTTACAGAATAATATTGAATCATTATTTAACAACCTGGCTTATTTAAAACCAGAATTAAAAAAATTCATTGATGATTATTTCCTTTTACTGGATCCTCAAAGAAAAATAATTTATCATCATCGTAAAGATTATGAGGAGAGCATGACAAGGATCAATGATGTTTTAGATAGATTTATCGACCAGGAACAAATGGATGCACAGGAAATATATCCTCATTACTTTGAAAGATATGTAACCGACGGAATTGAATTTTCCATTTATATAGGACAATCACTTTCGCCTCATACTCAGTTTAATGAAATGTATGTGCGAAATCTTAAGCTCTGGCAGCTTACATTATTGGCAAAAGCAGCACGACTAACAAACTCATTGGAGAAGAAGCTAAGTATGCCATTGCAAACGACACAATTGATCCTTGCCCATTCCATTCCTTTATCCATTAGCTTCAGAAGGAAAGAAAGGAAATTTGATGTTGATGGAGCATATAATATTCGATACGAGATCGTAAAAAAGCGTATAGATAAAGTTCATATCAAGGATAGCGAAGAAAGATTGACCCAACCTGGTAAAATTGGAATTGTTTATTCCCAACACAAAGAATTAAGTGAGTATCAGGAATTCATTGAATTCCTTCAAAATGAAAAATTGCTGGGACAGAATATAGAACATATGGATCTGGAAGATACTCAGGGAATAAGCGGTCTTAAAGCTCTCCGCGTTGATGTAAATTTAAATACAGAAGCTTTACAATCCCCGAAGATTGAATTGAGTAAGGTTACGAGTCAGCAGCTATTGAAAAAGTGAGGACGGGAATTAAGCTGCCAGTTAATTGCTTAAAACTCAAATCCAAACGTAACTCTCGGTAAAGCCTTTTCTTCTATGGAGTGAGCGAGAGAAAAAGTGAATACATAACGTTTAATAGGGGCGATCCATATCCCAATTCCATACCCGTCATGCCAGGTATAAGAAGTTTGATCTGCAAATACCCTTCCTATGTCATTAAATACCTGCATGCCAAATGATCCCGGAAATAAATAAGTTTTGAAATCTGCTAGTTTTATTCTTAATTCAGTATTATTGAATAACATGCTTCTACCTCCGAATCTTTGCTTTCGAAAACCACGCAGGTTATCATTTCCTCCTAAATATTGGGCTTGCGGAATATCATAATGCCCGATGTTATGTCCCCATCCAAATCTTGTAGCCAGAACTAGTCTTTTATGATTTGCAAGACTCATAAAAATTCTGAGATCAATATTCATCTGAGTAACGTTCTTACCAGGTCCATTTAGTAAGAACAAACTTCGTATGCCTGCGTCTAAGGTTGCACCCCTTGTAGGTATCATGTCATTATTCTTCGAATTAATATCCAACCTGGCATCTATACCTCCATACACTCGTCTTTTATATATATCACTATGTTCCGGATCAGTCGAATATGTATTGATATAATGACCAGCGTTATCTAAAGAATCTGCTTTATATAACTGAAATGCCGGACCGAAATTAATACGCATCCATGACTGCAATTGCCGGCGTATATATGCTGAAGCATTAAAATAATTGTAGCGGGATTGATAATATCGTACAAAGTTTGGTTTATTTTCATCTTTGACCGTATTATTCCCGATGCCAAAAAAATTATTTACATAATCAGGCCCCCTTAGATCAGATCTGACTACTATGTCATAATGACTAAAGACATGAATATAATCCGCGTTATAAATAAAATGATAAGCCTTTGTTTTTAATGCCACTTCCCCAACTAAATATTGTCGTGTACTATACGGATCCTTTCGGAACCCCTGAGTTATTAATTCGATTTTTGGACCAACAAATAATCCATCATCAATATTATACGCGAGAGCAATACCAGGCTTTATATAATCATATTGAAAATTAAGTCTGTCATAAACATTTACCTGAGGATCTTTAGATATCCTGTTAGTAAGGCCCGGATTACCAATAAACCTGTTCTTTTCAAATGAAACATCATAAACTCTTATTTTACCTCCTTTTCCATAGTTTATAAATTGATCATTTCCGGCGCCCCCAACTATGCGGATCTCAATAGGAGAATTTCCACCTTCAACTA
>JBJMLT010000173.1:0-4817 GCA_045805165.1 Flavisolibacter sp. | reverse complement strand
GTGTCGCAGAAGGCCGGGCCGGGCATGCGGCAAGAGAAGAAGGGGAAAACGCTATTTATAAAGCCATGATGGACATAGAATGGCTGTATGTTTATAAATTTCCTAAAATATCAGATCTTTTAGGACCAGTTAAAATGACTGTAACTTCCATTGAAACTGAAAATAAAGCCCATAATGTTATTCCTTCCCAATGCAGCTTTATTATAGATGTAAGAGTAAATGAATTATATAGTCTGGAAGAAGTTGTAGAAACCATTAAAGAGAATTTGCAAAGCAAAGTCCAGCCAAGAAGCCTTAGAATGCGCTCAACCAGCATTTCCATAAGCCATCCGCTAGTGCGATCCGGAATAGATTTAGGAAGAAGTTATTATGGATCGCCAACAACATCCGACAAGGCATTAATGCCCTTTCCAACATTAAAAATGGGTCCGGGAGATTCAGCGCGAAGCCATACTGCCAATGAATTTATTTATATAGATGAAATAAATGAGGGAATTGATCTGTACATTAAATTATTAAATCGCGTTATGAAATGAAGCTCTGGCAGAAAGAAAATACTACGGTTTCAGAACTTATAGAAAAGTTTACAGTTGGCAGGGATAAAGAATTTGACCTTATGCTTGCCCGTTATGATGTACAAGGCTCAATTGCTCACGTAAAAATGTTGCAGCAGACCGGCTTGATGAAAGAAGATGAAGCTACAAAAGCAATAAGAGAACTTGAAATAATAAAACAGGATATAGAAAAAAATAAATTCACAATTGAAGAAGGAGTTGAAGATGTTCATTCGCAAATTGAGTTCCAGCTAACAAAGAAAATTGGTGATATAGGTAAAAAGATTCATAGTGGCCGTAGCCGGAACGACCAGGTTGCTACAGATATTAAATTATATCTGAAAGCTGAAATTCTGAACATTAAAAAAGAGGTCCGCGAATTATTCGATCTTCTGATAAGGCAAAGCAACCTGTATAAAGACAAATTA
Organism: Flavisolibacter sp.; assembly: GCA_045805165.1. Lineage (GTDB taxonomy): Bacteria > Bacteroidota > Bacteroidia > Chitinophagales > Chitinophagaceae > Flavisolibacter. Next base: position 3,835 of record JBJMLT010000173.1, on the reverse strand, counting down.
TTACCAGGATATACTCATTTACAGATAGCCATGCCATCCAGCTTTGGTTTATGGTTTGCCGCATATGCGGAAAGTCTTATTGATGATCTTGAAGTATTAGCGTCAGGATATTCTGTAGCCAATAAAAATCCATTAGGAAGCGGAGCAGGGTACGGCAGCTCTTTACCATTAAACAGAAAGCTTACTACAGATCTTTTACACTTTGCCGGTTTAAATTATAATTCGGTTTATGCACAAATGTCAAGAGGCAAAACTGAAAAGATCGTTGCTATGGGATTAAGCAGCATAGCAGCCACATTAAGCAAGCTGGCTATGGACTGTTGTTTATTTCTGAACCAGAACTTTAATTTCATAGCCTTCCCGGCAGAACTTACTACCGGTAGTAGCATTATGCCACATAAAAAGAATCCGGATGTATTTGAACTGATCAGAGCTAAATGCAACAGAATTCAATCTACACCAAATGAGCTTACCTTACTATTAAGCAATCTGCCTTCAGGATATCACCGGGATCTGCAGTTAACAAAAGAAATTGTTTTTCCTGTTATAGAAGAATTGAAAGCCTGCATTCAGTTAACAATAGTAATGCTTGAAAAAATTGAGATCAGGGATGATATTCTGAAAGACGAAAAATATAAGTACCTGTTCAGTGTAGAAGCAGTCAATGAATTGGTAAATAAAGGAATCCCATTTCGTGAGGCCTATCAAAAAATAGGAAATGAAATTGAGAAAGGAACATTTTCATTTGATTACACAACAGCATTGCATCATACACATGAAGGAAGCATTGGGAATCTGTCAAATGATAAGATCATCGAAGAAATGAACAAATGTGAACAGAAGTTTAAATAACTCCCGCTCATTATAGGCCAAAAACCCTTCAGACAATTCTGAAGGGTTTTTACGATTACCGAAAGTTTAATTTATGGTCAGCTGCCTGCTTAATAACAAAACCTATACCAAAATAATTGGTCTTCATCCATACTTTATATTGTTTGTTGTAGTGTATTTGTTTGAATATCAAACATCAAACCTCAAACATCAAACTTCAAACATCAAATCTCAAACAACTTCAATTTATTTTATAATACGCTGGCAAAAGCAGAATAAAATGTTTAGATTTAATCTTTCCCCCCTTAATCTGTATGAAAGCGTTGTGGTGCCTGTTTTTGGTCATTCCCATTACAAGTTTTAGTCAAACTTCAAGTAACTATTTTCAGGGCCATTTTGGCTTAGACCTTCCTTATAATACTACTGCTGCTTACAGTGCGCGTTTTGATGGAGGCATCAGCTTTAATGGTTCCACTTTTATTGGTGTTGGTTTTGGACTTACGAAGTTTTATAATATACCTGGCGTGTATTTACCTGTATATGGTAATTTATCTTTTGCATGGCATCCTGATGCTATGATTTTCCCCTTTATTACTGTTCAACCGGGCTATGCATTATTTAAAGGACAGGAAGCCACTACACGTACTATAAATAAAATAACAGAAGGGGGCCTCACTTATTTTGCAGGAGCAGGAATAGGGTTCAGTACTCAATCAAGAGTAAAGCCAGTTGTTACATTTGGATATTCGCGATTTAATTACAAAGTTTCTTCCGGTGCCGCCTATTATTTCTCAGGATTATCTTTAAGAGTTTCTCTACTGCTTCTTTAATCATTATTTACTTTTACACATCCGCGCAATTGGCGAATTTTTTGATAATTGCATCTACCCATTGTAAAATCAATTACCATGAAAATAAATCAGATAAGATCTTTCTGCTATTCTAATGGAAAAGAAAATATCAATTCTAATTTTCAATTTATCAAAGTCCAAAATGGAAACATTGCTTCTAAAGAACTTCTATTGATCATAGATATAGAACAGGAACAATTAAAAATTGCAAAGCCTGATAGCATATTAAAGCAGCCCGACGAGATCATAGAAAAGATCGTTGAAAGAGAGATCAGGAATTATTTCGAAGAAGTAAGTTAAAGTGTTAACCATCATTCATTTATAACTTTAATTATAACTATTGCATCCAGTTTAATGATCAGGAGGTAGGAATGACTGTTTTATAAATAAATTATTTATATTATTTTAGTTAAAATCCTGTTCCCTTGAAAAAAGTATACCTTTTAATATTGTTTGCTATTTCATATGTTGCAGCAATTAGTCAGCCTGCCGATACATCTGCTAAATTAATAGCTCAGAAAGAGAATATAATTACAGAAAATACTATTGTTAAAGTGGAAAATTTAGGTCCGAACATTAACTCGGAACTGGCGGAATTACGTCCCACTATTTCTGCAGATGGTAAACTGCTTTTTTTCATTTGTGAAAATCATCCTGCAAATACCAAGTATAATTCCATTCGTAATTCTCAGGATATCTGGTATTCTGAAAAAGACAGTAATGGTAAATGGACTGAAGCTGTTCATATGGACTATCCATTAAATACATATTACTTTAATGCCGTATTCTGGGTATCTCCGGATAATAACAGGATATTGATCCGTAATGCTTTTGTTGATGGAGAGTATGCAGGAAATGGAGTTAGCCTGAGCTATAGAAAAAAGAATGGCTCGTGGAGCCGTCCTAATGCATTGCGTATAAAGAATTATTTGAAATATGACAGAGGACATCAGAATGGTGCTACAATGGCACAGGATGGACAAACCTTATTGCTATACATGTCTGAAGAAAATGGAAGCTATGATAATGATATCTATGTTTGTTTTCTTGAACCAGACGGATCGTGGACAGAACCGAAAAGTCTTGGTAAAAAGATCAACCTGGCTAAGTATAATGAAATGACGCCTTACCTGGCAGCAGACGGCGTAACCTTATATTTCAGCAGTAACAGGCCAGGCGGTTTAGGAGATAATGATATATGGATGGCAAAGCGTTTGGATAACACATGGCAGAAATGGAGTGATCCTGTTAACCTTGGAGCACCCATCAATACAGAAGGCTGGGATGCTTTTTTTACAATGGATGCCGGTGGGGAATATGCTTACATGAGCACAAGCTTAAATAGTTATGGAGAAAGCGACATTGTACGTATTAAGCTGCTGGAGAAGGAAAAGCCAGATCCTGTAGTATTAGTAAGCGGCAATGTATATAACAAAAAAACCAATCAGCCTTTAAGCGCTTCATTGATATATGAAACATTACCTGATGGAAAAGAAGCTGGTAATGGCGTATCTAATCCCACAGATGGATCCTTCAAAATGGTATTGCCTTACGATAAGAATTACAGTATAAGAGCAATGGCAGATAAATTCTTTGCCATATCGGAGAATCTGAATCTTGACTCTTTAGTAAAGGCCGGATATAAAGAAATTCATAAAGATCTGTACCTGGTGCCAATTGAAATTGGTCAGGTAGTAAGATTGAATAATGTATTCTTTGACTTCGATAAATGGGATCTTAGGTCAGAGTCGTTTGTAGAGCTTGACAGGGTAGTTAAGTTATTAAATGAAAATCCAACAATTGAAATTGAAATGAGTGCACATACAGATAGCAAAGGATCGGATGAATATAATATGAAGTTGAGTGAGAACAGGGCTAAATCTGTTATGGATTATATATTATCAAAAGGAATTGCCACAAATCGCATCGTATCTCATGGTTATGGTGAAACAAAACCTGTCGCAACAAATGAGACCGATGAAGGAAGACAATTGAACCGAAGAGTAGAATTTAAAATATTAAAAGATTAATAAGCAGAACGGAATCTTAAAGCCTCCTTCGGGAGGCTTTTTATTTATTCTAAAGTATTAATTATGCATAGAGATCTTATCAATACATCTTGCCAGGCTTTCCTTCCAGTTCTTTAATTCTAT
>JBJMLT010000172.1:0-10435 GCA_045805165.1 Flavisolibacter sp. | reverse complement strand
GCTACCTAATGACACTCCTAAGTAACGCACTCCCAGGCCATAAGTGAGTCCGCCTATTCCCCAAAGCAATCCAAAAAGATAAGTATAGAACAGAGTTGAACCGCTTGTATGTGAAATGATATTCGAAAAACCCGGAATAGTAATCCATGCCGCCAGAGGAGGAACAATAAGCCAGGAAAATATCCCACCAACGATCCAAAAGCTCTCCCATGACCAAAGCCTTACTTTTTTGTAAGGCATATAAAAGCTGCCCGAAGCAAATCCGCCTAAAAAATGATAGAATACACCAAGTAAAGCTTGCATCGTTAATATTAATTAAAGTAAAATAGCGTGCGAAATTATTGTAACCAGTCCCTGCTGTCACCTTTCTGCAACCCTGTTCTTTTTTATAGTTTATAATTACTTCCTTAATAAATTTATCAAATTTGATACAGTAAATGAATGAATTTATTTTTCGATCGCTATTATTTGCACCGGACCTAATAAGCCGGATGGCAACAAAGGTGAATTTGCCTGATAAAATCGCATTGATGTATATGTGATCCTATTCTTTACATCAGGTTGCTGATCACCGATCAAACGGTTTACCCATAAATTAGTTACCCTTACTTCCAGCTTGTTTTCTCCTTTCTTTAAAGCTGAAGAAATATTTATCCTGAATGGAGCTTTCCAAACTATGCCAAGAGATTTACCATTTACCACTACTTCAGCAAGATTTTGAACAGTCCCAAGATCAATCCATATTTCTTTCTTATTTGAAAGCCAGTCTTCCGGAGCCGTTATGATCTTACTATAAGTGGCAGTACCTGAAAAATATTTAATACCGGAATCATTATTTTCCGTCCATGATCTCAATTGATCAAATTGAGCAGAAGCCGGCGCACCCCGGTTAGATTGAAAGTTAACCTTCCAACTTCCTTCGATTGTTGAAACTATCCTTTCTTTTGAAGCTGGTATAGTTACTGCTTTTTGTATTGATGACCTGGTAAATACAACAAACACAGCATCGTTAGGTGATAAATTCAATGATACCGTTGTTTGATCCCCATTTATTTCATAGGATGCTTTCTCAATCTTACCTGTTTCAGGATGCCATATCTCAGGAGATTTTCCTGCAATACGAAAAACAGCATTTACATTTTCAGCTTTATTTTTCCGGTTATTTATCCAATATATATCACCATTTGATAATCTGCGATGCACGTACAATAGCTTAGGATCAGATGAAGATCTCTGGTAAGAAAATTCAGGCTTTACATTTAAAGAAGAGAGAACTTCATTTAATTGCTTACCACTGAATACATTTGAATTAGAAGAGCTCCATATTTCTTTAACAAGATCATTAAATTGTTCCTGATCATCACTTAGACCTGCTGGCCTTTCTGGTCTTATTCCACTGATAGTTGCACCTGCCTTAACAAGCTGACTAATTTTTTTCAATACAGGCAAGGACATTTTAACAGCATTGCTATCCAATACCAATACCCGATAGCTCATGCCTGTAGGCGTAATTAATTTTCCATCCTTTACAGATAACATATTTATTATCCCATCCGCATTTATAAAATCATAATTATATCCTTCCGGTATATCTGGTAATTTCTTTCCAAAAAGTGAAGTGATGTTATTGTCCTCACCATAATAATAAACTATGTCAGCAACAAATTTTCCTTGCTGTAACATATATGAAGAGCGGGCCAGGTAATCTGTCCAAACTTTTGCGAGTCCGGCCCAAGTTTCATGACGATTGAACCATTGACCAAATGGTCCGAGACTAAGGCCTGGAATTTTATCATCAACCGGTTGATGAACGCTTGAATGAATTACAATTCGATTTATGCCACTGGCGAATTCAAGGTCCGCTGTTGGCTTTAATTTTTCAGGACTATACGAATAAGCAGCGCCACCAAGTCCAAAAGCAGTCATTGATTCTGCAGCTGCCAGATTCTGTCCAAAAATATGAGCTACGGATGCAGATTCACGGTCATCTGCCTGATAGCCTGTTTGATCACCTCCATTCATCATTAAATTTGGTGTCCACATGGCCGACATAGGTACAGCAGCTTTTCTCTTTACTTCCATTCCATCCGCAATAAGAGCCCGGCCACTTTCATGTGATTCGGTATACCGCTTCATTCCATATTGCGCCAATATGTTTGTTAATGCATCGTAGTGATATTCTGCAACCAGATCGCTTAACGTTTTTCTAAAATCCCACAGGAACTTCTCACTGGCTTCAGAGCTTTTAATAATGTGGCCTGTAAACACCGGCATCCATGGAAGTAAACTGTAGCCACGCCTTTTTTCAAACTCCATTATGAAATTACCAGTCCAATTTTGAGCACCAGCTTCCCAGCTGTCTGTAATTATATATTGCAGTCCACCCTTGTTCCCCATTAATCCACCCGTTGCGTCTTTATACTGATCAAGATAATTAGTAAAATAGTTTTTTACTGCTACAGGGTCAAGCTTATCAACTTCAGGACCGGTAGCTTCCGGAGTTGCCGGATGATTAGTGATCCCAAGAAGAGAATATCCAAACCGGACTATGTTCCAGCTTCCCGAAGGAGGAGACCAATTCAGCGATCCATCCGAATTCATTTTACCTGTAACATCTATAATATCATTTGTATTTATTACATCATTGGTTTCGGCAGTTATTTTCTGGTACAATTCTTCCGCAGGCGCAAACGCATCTTTTTCCTCAAACATTTGCATGCGAGTTACAGGATGCAAGATTATTTCAGCTATTTGCGTACCTGGAGATGGCTTAGGAGGGGCTGGCTTAGTGCCCATAAACATAGCAGCCATATCCATTATTGGTGGTGGATTTTTTACTTTGATCCTGAAATATTTCGCAGTTGTAACCGGTATATCAATTGTTTGAACTAAAAGGCTCCCGGGAGGTATTGCAGATATGAATTTGTAATTAATTCCATCTTCACTTGCTTCCAGTATCCGATTGTCTTTAGGATCTGCTCCAAAACCAAAGTTTCCCGGATTTCCACCGCCTACCATAGTTATTGCTTTAATGGTCTGTAGTTGCGGAAAACTGAATTGTATCCATCCAAATCCGGCTACCGAATCTGCAGGAAGCAGATTACCAGTAGCAAGATCACCGTCCGTTAATTGTTGCAAAGTGAAGTTCCCACCGCTTGAGGTAACAATTGCTTTCAGTTCGCTTAATGTTTTATCAGCATCTGGCAATTTGTAAGCAATTACGGCTACGTCTTTGTAAAACATAGGAGATGATTCGGAAACATTCATTCCAAATTCAGGCTGTTTCGGAATATTCTGAAACGGACCAGTAACACCAGGTGGCTGTACTAATCTAATATTTACTGCACCGCCCTGTACTCGCAGTTCACTCCATACGATCTTTTTCATTCCATCTTCCGGCTTTACCCATGGGCCACCACTTTCACTCCAACCCGGAGAACCTGCAATGCCCATTTCCATATGAAGGGAATCCGCTAATCTTGTCATATAGCGATAGGCATCTTTCCAGTCTGGCGTCATGTAGATCAATCTCTTTTTTACTATCTGTGGCGTAGCCAGGTTAGCATCAAAATTCTGAAAACCTCCAATACCCGACCTGTACATCCATAACAGGTCTTTTCTGATACCTTCTTTTGTTATGTTTCCCTGCATCCAGTGCCACCATACTCTTGGCTTCGCACTTGCAGGAGGTGAAATGAATCCATTTAATAATGCATCATTGTTATTAATAGCTTGCCCATTACTATCAGAACAATATAAAATGGAAGTGATGCAAGCTAATTTTAATAAATAATTCATAAGCGTTTTTTTACAATCGTTTTTATTGCGGAGGAGAAATTAAGGTAGCTAAAATATTATAACTGAATTCATTGATCTTTCATATTTTATTGCAATTAACAGGAAGATTATGCATGGTGTTATTGCATCAGTTTTTTAGGTACAATCATGAATATTTACTATATTTGATTTAGACCATTTTAATAATCCTCGCTTTGCTACTTCTTAATTTTTTTGTTTAACCTGGTTCTCTTAACGATACTTACCACCATTATTCTTATCCTTGATCAAGCAATAGATTGCGATAGAACTATTTGATCTGATTTATAAATTTAAATAACGATCTCATTGACGTAAGGCTGGGCATATTGTACAAGGTCGAATAAAATAAAAGCCATGTTACAAAAAATATTAATGCTACTTGTGGCGGTATTTTATGTACTGCATTCTTTTGGTCAAGAAGATACTCTTCATTCACAAGTCGATTTAATTGCAAATCATATTAATTCCAATACAAAAGCGAAAAGCCAAGCTGATACAATTATTGTAATAGCCAATAATAATTTAAAGGGCACTGGTTTAAAGAATTTTTTAATTGGAAAAAATTATCGTGAGGAATGGATTCAGCCTATAAAAGTTCCCATATTGAATTTTAAATTGGATGGCTTAAAAACAGTAAAAGAAGGAGGAGGAAAACAAACAAGGTCTATACGAATACAAGATCAATCGGGAAAACAATGGACCCTTAGATCAGTCGAAAAATTCCCCATAGAAGCTTTACCTGCAGATCTCCGGTCCGCGACAGCTATTAAGAATATTATTACTGATGGAATTTCAGCATCTTACCCTTTTGGAGTATTGTCAATGTCAGTTTTTAATAATGCAGCAGGAATTCCTTATTTAAAGAACCGTTTGGTGTATTTGTCGGATGACGAAGGATTGGAAAGTTTCCGGGATAAGTATAAAAATACACTTGTATTTATGGAGGAAAGACAACCATTGGATGTAGAAAAGATGGTTAGTACAGAAGACCTGATCCAATTATTAAACGCAGACAATGACTATCATGTAGATCAAAATGCTGTACTTAAAATACGATTATTAGACAATTTCGTAATGGATCTTGATCGACATGAAGGCCAATGGGGATGGGTATGCAAAAGCACTGGTAAAGTAAAAATATATTATCCTGTAGCTAAAGACCGGGACCAAGTATTTTTCACAAACCAGGGCTTCTTACCCGGATTGGCAAAACTAACTTATATAGCACCGGAACTTCAGGGATTCAGGGCTAAAACAAAGAATATCAGAACTTTCAACAGGGCTGCGAGAAACTTTGACCGTACTTTTTTAACTGAATTGACCAGAGAAGAATGGATCATTCAGATTGATTCATTCTTAAATGCAATGACCTATGATGTCATTGAATTGGCTATGCAACAGCAGCCATTAGAAATCCAGCAGTTCCATTCACAAAAAATCATTAACATTCTTAAAAAAAGAAAGAGCTTTTTTAAAACAGAAATGCTGGATTACTATGACTTTTTGTCAAAGATTGTATCAGTAGTGGGAACAAATAAAAGAGAGCAGTTCACAATAATTGGCATGGCTGATAAAAAAGTTCAGGTAAAGATCAATAAAATTGCAAAGGATAACAGTATTTCAACGACAATTTATAACAGGGTATTTGATGCAAGGATAACTAAAGAAATACGCCTTTTTGGACTGGATGACAATGATGTTTTTATACTTGAAGGTGATCAAATGCCCATTAAAATACGTATAATAGGCGGCCCCGGGGATGATGAATTTATAAATCATTGCACTATAGGGAAAAAGAGGATTTGGATATACGATGCAGCTTATGAAGAAAATAGTATTGCCGGAAATAGCGGCATTCATAACAGAATTTCCAGCGATGCTCAAATAAACAGGTACGATAGGCTTGGCTACAAATACAATAATTTAATGATTCTCCCTTCTTTTAAATATAATGTTGATGATGGGCTTTTTATAGGTCCAAAACTAGAATATATAAAGCAGGGATTCAGAAAAGACCCTTTCGGAATGCGGCAGTATTTTACCGGGGAATATGCATTCCAAACGACATCGTATCACTTTGACTATGAAGCTGATTATAATCATATTATCGGCAAAATGGATCTATTGATTCGTTCTGATGTTAAGGCACCGGAAAACCTGACGAATTTTTTTGGAATAGGAAATAATACATCCAAAGATTTGAATAGGAAATATGAATATTACAAAACACGCTACAATATTATTGATGCCGGAATTTATTTACGTCATAATATCAGTACGCGAGTAAATTTCATATTTGGGCCATTTTTACAATATTTCAGGGTTGATTCCTTACAAAACAAAGATCGCTTTGTAAATGAAACAGGTAGTCTTCCTGATCATGCAACTTTATATAAGGCAAAAATATATATGGGAGGTGAAGTAAAATTCAATGTTAATACGAGGAATAATAATTTAATACCAACCCATGGTATTCTTTTAAGTGCGGAAGTGAAACATCTATTCGGAATAAACGGATATAGTCATGATCTTACAGAACTCAAAGCAGATATCCGTATTTTTATAAACCTTGTTAAAGAAGGTAATATTGTAATAGCTACCCGTTTAGGAGCAGCGCATAATATTGGAAACTATGAATTTCCTCAGGCGCAGTATTTAAGTGGAACAGATAATTTACGTGGGTATCGCAAACAGCGTTTTGCCGGAAGGTCATTACTTTTCAATAATACCGAATGCAGAATAAAGCTTGCTAATTTTAATACATACTTATTTCCCGGAACCTTTGGAATACAAATTTTTAATGATATAGGCAGAGTATATTCTGATAATGAAATATCAGGAAAATGGCATGACGGATACGGCTATGGAATCTGGATTGCTCCGATCAGACGTTTTATTATCACTGGCTCATTAGGTTATTCCGATGAAGAAAAATCATTACCCAGAATAACATTGGGATTCGAATTTTGATCCTTTAAAGAAATTATTGAAGGCATCCCGGTTGTCTTCAATAAAGTAACTTGGTTGAATACACGATCAGCTTTTTGTCATGGCGGGTTTATTTATAGCATGTTTGATCTGAGATATAAGTTTTTGAAAATTCATATCTATTTCATTAAGTTCTTTTTCTGCATTTATCGCAACATTTCCACTAACATTCATGTCTTTTACTAGTGTTTCTGATGCAATTAAATTATTTTTTTCACCTTTTCCTTCCTGTTTAATATAAACTTTATCTATGCGGTACTTATAACTACTGTCCCTGATCTTCAATTTAAAATTGTAAAACACTGTTTTAGCGAATCCTGGTGGAGCATTCAGTTTCATTTCTCCTTTAATAGCCATTTCCCCTTTCCCCATATCATCTATATAAAAACTTTTCACAGTGTCTTTAACATGGCTGGCAAGAGCTTTCTTAGCGCGCTTATATAATTCTGATCTTTCATAATTTATATTTTTTACGGTGCCTTTGTAAACAATTTTACCCTTTTTAATATGTACTGTCTGGCCCCAAACCATCATTGGTAAAAATGACATGAGTAATAATAAATACTTCATATAGTTAATTTTTTCTGTTTTTTAATCATTCAATGCCTTCATTTTCATAAAAGTATAGTAGCCCTCAACGCTTTTAAGCCACTTATGCCCTGTACATCTTCCAATTCTAAATATTCTATTTTATCTTTTAGCAATTGAAGGTTTTTTAAATAGCTTAGATACTGAACATATTCTGCCTCTTCGGAAGTTGATGTATAAACTATTGCAATCGTACCTACTTTAGCTAATCTTTCAGATGTATTTTTAATAGTTGCTTTATCTATCCTTTTTTTAATTACTTCATAACGGACATCATGCATTCCCAGCACATCAAACTTCCTTTCTTTGGAACGAAATGTAATTGCAATTGGATCACTATGAGATAATACAAGCTGAGTTGTTTGAAGTGGAATTTCCATTTCAGATTCCATCTTTAAACTTTGGCTTGCCAAAGTTACCAGATTGGTCAACTGCCATAGCTTAAGGTTTCTTAGATAAAGCTTGCTGAATTTTTTTTGTGGTGTAATGGATTGCCCGATATATAAATTAAATTCAACACCATCAGTTAAAAACCTTTCATAATAATGAGGGAATATTTCCTGAGCTTTTTTTTGATCATTATCTAAATACTGGGCTATTTGGGTATTTAATAGTTTAATGCTGTTTTCAAATTTTTGTTGCTGAATATTTATCATACCTGATTTAAGATCCAGAATTGAAAAATACTTTGATATTTCATCATTAAACGAGGGAGCGATATTCTTTAATTCATGAAGGAACCCAGAAATTTCCTCTTTAAGAAAAGATCGTATGTTTTGTTCCAGATCTGTGGTAAATATCTCTGAAAGAGCCAATTTATAATCGTGGATCCTGGATTCAATTTCAGCAAATAAGGAAGTAGATGTTGTTTCCTTAACATTCCATAAAATATTTTCTATTAACTGCAGTTGATACAGAAGGTCCTGTTGAATCGCTTTATTACGTTCTCCTGTAGAATTTTTAATATCAATTATGCCGTAAAGAGGATAGACATCCTCAAAAACGATCAATTGCATTTTATTGATCTGTTGTTTAGAAAGGATCATAAACTCGTAAACAACTTCCCGAAATTTCCATTCAACACTTGGATGCACCGCAGTAAAATATTCTTTTATTAACTTATCTGCCTTTTCCTCCCTTTGCTGCCATTTCTTCTGAATAACAGTCTGAATCATTTCAACTACAGGTTTCAATAACGGAGTAACTGATAAATTAATGGGAACCTGACCTTTACCATAAACTCCAAGGCATCCGACTATTTCATTATTTATCCATAGAGGCTGAAGGATAGCGCTATTATATCCACTTTCGTTTAAGTATTTATTAATTGATGGTACTATTATTTGGTTGGAACCTGCATCACAATAGTAATAATTTGCTTTTTGCATTCTTTCTTTCAGGTCATATTGTGATGCATTATTGTCCGGAGACATAGTTTGAAGGTTAATACTGCGTATATTTTCTTCAAACCAGATCTTTCTTTTATCCTCATCAAAAATAGTAAACCTTACATCCACCTGAGGGTTGTGTAACAAATACCTGATCTCTGACTCAATTATGCTCCAGAGAATATTACTTTCCAACGGTTCACATTCTAATGCCGCTTTTATTTTTTTGACCGTTTCCCGGGCTGTGACTTCGCGAATGTGGATGACCATGAATCCTTCAAAAACAAATTGATCCAGAGGCAGAAAATTCAGAAGCTCAGGATGTTGGGGCAAATCATCAATCTGATAGCAATCATTAAATATCTCAGATGGCAATGGAGGCAGTTTATTATCTGTAGTTATCTCAATAAATTGAGAATCCCATTCCAGTTCAAAATAATTATATATACTTTCTTCCGGTTCAGGGTAAGCACATATAAATGATTGTGCTATAGTTAAATGCACATTATAGTATTTTTTAAGGATCATTTTATAGGCAAGGCTTATCCTAGCAGCGTTTATATTACTCTCGATCTTCGGGTTAAGACCATAATTGATATCCTTATATACATCCTTATACATTAATTTGAATTGAGGGGAAGCATAAATCACTTTATTTGTGAAAGGAACCGCTATAGCATAATATTGTTGATCCTTAGTCATTGAGATAGGAAAAATAGTATTCATTACTTCCTCAATAAGTGACTGAAATTGTTCAAGAAGGTTATAATCATCAATTGGATCCATTAATTCAGGAAAATCAGAAAACCGTTTTACTAAGTCTTTACATATTCGTCCCTTTATTCCATTATCATTTACCTGAATATCGTTCCACCTGTTGATTAATGGAAGAAAAGATAACCGGCTTCTGAAAATGGGCCTTATGGTAGAAACTGTATTGGTCATAATGATTCCAGATACTGGTAAGATGCTTAATGAATCTTCAGAAGATAAAGAAGTAAAACCGGCGCCTGGTTAGGAAGGATATTTTATACTTTCACTCTACTTATGTGTAATCTTCATAAAGTTAACATACATAATCGAAGGAATTGAATTTCGATCATTTTGTAGTAACTTATATATAATCCCAAACTAATTGATGGAACATGCTTCCTTACAACAGCAGTTTTTTGAATATATCAGCAATAAGTTACCAAAAAAGACTTCATTAACTGAAAAGGTCTCTGAAATCTTAAATATCAGTACAGATAGTGCATACAAAAGCATCGAAGGTGGGAGGTTAATTGGTCTGAATGAAATAAAAAAGCTTGCCGGTCACTATAATATATCCATTGATCATTTTATGCAACAGGAAAATGATGGTTTTTTGTTCTTTGACCGGTCGCTAGCCTCCAATAGCTCTTTCCATTTTGAGCTGTTCCTAAAAGAATTGATCGATGATCTTTCGTTGATGCTTGCCTTTGAAAATAAGCGAATTTATTGTCTCAATAAAGACATTCCCATTTTCTATCATTTTGCATTTCCGGAATTAGGTGCATTTAAATGTTTTTTCTGGATGAAAACCATTGTACACAATCCGACATTTGCCAAAGAGAAATTTTCTGTTGACAAATATGTTGACCAATTTATTGAAGCCGGGAAAAAGATCAATT
>JBJMLT010000171.1:0-5982 GCA_045805165.1 Flavisolibacter sp. | reverse complement strand
CAGGAATTTATTAATTGATGCTATGAATTATGCAAGGGTTATTACAGACGGGAATGGAAAAACTGGTTTAGCAAATCCTGGTACTAATGTTCCTCGAATATCCAGCGACCAGGTTGCAAATGATAATAATTACGGAGTTATTTCCAGCAGATATGTTGAAGATGGTTCTTATTTGAAATTGAAGAATATTTCACTCTCTTATAGTATACCGGCTAAATACATCGGATATACAAGGGTGATAAAAGGATTAAGGTTAACAGCTGGTGCACAAAATGTATTCACATTAACGCATTATAAAGGTTACGATCCTGAAATTGGAGCCTATGTTGGTACAGGATCCAGCTCTGCGAACCAGGCCATAGGAATTGATTTTGGCCGCTATCCGTTAACTCCGATGTATACCGCTACAGTAAGTGTAAATTTTTAACTCACTAATACATGAAGAAGATGAAACATATAAATTTTCTGTTTTGCTTATTCCTTTCAATTGCGGCTTTGTCAGGCTGTAAAAAAAGCTTTTTGGAAAAACCACCATTAAGCTCAATATCAGATGCTAACTTTTATAAAACTGATGATCAGTTATTGGCAGCCACTAGTTTGCTTTACAGCCAGGTTTGGTTCGACTATAATGATAAAGCATTATATAATCTTGGCGATTTCCGTGGCGGTACTGCATTTTCCGCCTGGAATGATAGAGGAAATGTAATGTTCAACACCACTGGAGATAATGGAGAAAATGGCGCTTCCTGGCGCGCATTTTTTAATGTGGTGGCACAGTCTAATCTGTTTATTTACAATTTGAATCGATATGGTGGCCCTGGAGTTTCTACACAGGTAAGAAAAATGACTACTGCAGAAGCAAGGTTTATGAGGGCTTTAGCTTATCGGTTTTTAGTAATGAACTGGGGACCTGTGCCTATAATTGAAAATAATTTTGATCACCTGTTCGACAGCTCTATAACCAGAAATACGGTTCCAAGCATTTGGCGCTTTATTACACGTGAAATGAGAGCTGCCGCCGCTGATTTACCTGAAACTGCGGTTCAGGAAGGAAGATTGACCAAATGGTCCGCGGAAGGAATGCTTGCACGTTTTTACTTAACGAGAGCAGGGGTAGAATCTTCAGGTGGTTCAAGAAAACAGGAATTTCTGGACAGCGCAAAATACTTTGCGGCAGATGTTATTAATCATAGTGGCAAAGCTTTGTTGAGCAATTATGAAAGCCTTTTCAAATATCCATATGATAATAATTCAGAATCATTGTTTGAATTGCAATGGGTATTTTCTGGTCCTAATGCATGGGGCACTCAAAACAGTATGCCCGAATACCTGGCCTACAGTCCGGATATTTCATTTGGTGGATGGGGCGGAGACAAAGGCGCTACATGGTGGATGATTAAACAATACGATGGAATTGTAGAACAATCTGATGATACGTTAAAAGGAAGAACTTTAGATCAAAGATTGCATGCAACTTTCATGCTTCCAGGATTTTATTATCCTGAGATCACTAAGGTTACAGATAAAACGAAATTGATCTATCCTTTCACCGGCACAGATCAAAATTTTGATGCTGTTAAAAAATATGTGATCGGATCACCGATCGATCTGGCAGGGATTGCATCACAGCAACATTATCCTAACGACACTTACATGATGCGTTTAGCAGAAATGTATTTGATCTATGCAGAAGCTGCAATTGGTAATGATGGATCAACTTCTGATCCTGTTGCTATTGATTATTTTAATAAAGTGCATACAAGAGCAGGACTACCTCCATACGTTGTTGGCGGGGCCAATGGAAGTGGTCCTTTATCTCTCGATACTGTGTTGTCTGAAAGGTTTAAGGAGTTTGCTGTTGAAGGTATGGCATGGTATGATATGGTGAGTCTGCATTATTGGAATCCTGCAAAGGCATTTTCTATTTTGAATTCACAGGACAGAGGATTGTTCTTTACCCAACCAGATCAGATGCCTAATCCAACTGAATGGACATTCATAAAAACATCTTGGTTTACAGAAAGAACAATTAACGCCAATGAAGGAAACTTTTTATTACCAATACCAAATGTGGAATTGAGTCAGGCGCCAAATCTGCAAAAACCTCCGGTAGATTATCCATAAACTATTATAACCTTTTTTAAATAAGAAATTGAAATAGAAATGAAATCAATAAATAAAATAGTACTGTTATTTCTGATGGCATTTGGAGCAGCAGCTATTTTTACATCGTGTAAAAAAGAAAATACTGCAACTCCAACTATTAGTTATGTAAGAATAACTAATCCGCAATCATCAGATTCTTTGCTTGTCGGTGCCGGACAGGGTCAGCTGATCGCAATAGTTGGCACTAACCTTCAGAATGCTGTAGAGATTTGGTTTAACGACCAGCAGGCAAGGTTAACCCCAACTTACATAAGCAATACTTCTATTCTTGTATCTGTACCAAGCCAGATACCACAGGCAATTACAAATAAGCTGAAGATCATTTTTAAGAATGGCTATACATTATCATACGATTTCCAGGTACAAATAAGTAAGCCTTCTGTAACAAGTATGGTTTCTGAATTTGTAAACGAAGGTGAAGTTGCAACTATATTGGGAAATTATTTTTATGGACCTCTCACGGTAACATTTACAGGAGGTGATACTGCACAATTAGTTTCGATACAAGCTAACCAGATCCGATTTACTGTTCCTGCAGGAGCACAACCTGGTCCCATTTCAATAAAAACAAATTTTGGAGTTACTAAATCAGATTTCTGGTTTAGAGATCCAAGAAATCATTTCATTGACAGTGATCCATACGAAGGTTGGCATGATCCCGGAATGGTAGTTACAACTCCGGGCGCTGGTGATCCCGAAGCTATAAGTGGAGCCTATATACATGTAAAAAAGTTCTTAAGCAGCTGGAGCTGGAATGAGATTGCAGATGGCACTGCCAGCTCTATGCCTAACCACAGTAAAAATATTCCTGATGATGCCATCTTAAATCCTCAGAAATATTATTTGAAGTTTGAAGTGAATACACTGAAACCATATGATAATGGAATGATTCGCATAAATGCAGGAACGAATGTTCAGGATCAGGTGAATTATCAATGGAAGCCGCCTTTCGATACAAAAGGACAATGGCAAACAGTGGTTATCCCGTATGAGGAGGTGTATAATAGTTATACAGTAAAACCAGTAGTAGATCCAAATGGATATTGGGCAATGGTGCTATTCCAGGGTCCTGGTGATTGGGACGCTGATATTGCTTTAGACAATTTCAGAATAGTTCCTAAAGTAAATCCATAACCGAACTATAACATTCAAATAAATATTAAATAATGATCAGCATATTTAAAAAACCATTGCTTGCATTACTATTCTTCGGATTAACTGCAGGAATCGTAATTACTTCCTGTAAAAAAAATAATGATGCCAGTACCAGCAAGGTTGAATTATTAAGCTTCGGTCCAAGCGGTGCAAAAGTTGGAGACACTATTCGCTTTATTGGGAATAATCTGAATCAGGTGACTGAAATCGATTTTACAGGTAAAGCTGCAGTATTAAAACAATCTGCTTTTATACAACAGACCTCCTCCCAGATATTGGTAAAAGTGCCTCAACAGGCTGAAAGAGGTTTTCTTACATTAAAAACTGCCCAGGGCGATATTGTTACTAAAACAATGCTTGATCTGGATGTAGTAACAACAATTACTTCGATCACCAAACTGGCAAGGCCAGGTGAGAATATAACTATTACCGGTAATTATCTAAACTGGGTAAAAAGAGTAACTTTTTTCAACAACAAGCCGGTTGATTCATTTGTAAGTAAAGCAATGGATCAATTGGTTGTTAAGGTACCGGAAGACGCTCAGACAGGGCCTCTCGTTATTTCTTATGCAGGAACAGAGCCTAAGGATATTCAAACTGCCGATACTCTGAATGTCACATTACCTCTAATTACTTCTCTTTCTCCTGATCCAATTAAGCATCAAACCAACTTAACTATTACAGGTACAGATCTGGATCTGACCAAACAAATATTATTTAATGGGGTTTCTGCTCCCGTTACTTCATTTGTTAGTCAGTCAGCATCGCAAATAGTAGTTTCTGTACCTGGTAGCACAAAAACAGGTAAAGTAACACTGGTAGCTGCCTCAGGAGTAAAAACTCAGTCGAATGCAGACCTTGAAGTATTATTGCCTTCAGAAACTTCAATGTCGCCAAATCCCATCGATCCGGGTGCCGATTTGACTATTAAAGGAACAAATCTTGATCTTGTAACATCGGTTAGCTTTCAGAATGCTCCACCTGTAACAACTTTTGTAAGTCAGTCAGATACCCAATTGGTAGTTACGGTACCTTCAGGAGTATTGAGAGGTCAGCTTACTTTAGGAGTTTTGAATTCTTCCTTAACTGTTCAAACAACTGATGTATTAGAGATCAATGGAGCTGTGCCTCCTCCTACTATTGCTTTGCCTATTTATAATGATGCGGTTACAACCAATTGGACAAGTACCGGAGGTTGGTTAGGTGGCGGCTGGGGTGGAACATCTAATGTCAACAATACTTCTACTGTAAGAGACGGATCCAAATCTGTCCAGATCAATTATGTTGGTGGTTATGGATCTCCATTTCAGTTGGGAGGAGCATCGGTTGATTTAACACCCTATACAACATTTAAAATATCCATTTATGGAGCTCCCGGAAGCGGAGGAAAAAAGATCAATGTAGGTTTAAACACAAAAGACTCCTATACAATTACAATAGTTGAAGGTAAATGGACAGATTATTCAATTCCACTTTCAGGCATGACCACTGATACAAGCTTGACTGATATATGGATCAAAGAATATAATGGTAGTGGTGGATTTACGATCTATGTTGATGATGTAGGATTAAATTAATATCAGCTAATCTCAACAGTTGGATAAACCTCTTTGAATTCTTCAAAGAGGTTTATCTTTTTTTATGCATATCGATAATAATGACAACAATCATAATCCTGAATGATGTTGAACCTTGAAAAAGGAATTGAGCATAACATAATTTACACCGGATCAATTAAAGAAATATTCTAAAATGAAATTTTATGTTATCTGCAAATGACAGCGAATTACGCGTTTTAGCTCATAAGCGAATAGAATTCAGAAGCCATTTAATTGTTTATTGTGTAATTAATGCAACATTATGGACTATCTGGTACTTTACAGGCAAGGGATATATTTGGCCAATCTGGCCTTTGGCCGGTTGGGGAATTGGTCTCCTGTTTCATTACCTGTTTGAATATCGCCCTTCCAGATTTCTATCTGAAGAAGAGGAATTTAATAAACTAAAAAGAAGAATGGAAAGCAATAAGAATGTTACTTTATAAGCTGAATTAACCAGATATGGTTTTGTTACATCAGCCCGAATGATGTATTCAAAAGAACCGGTATTTAGATATTTGAAATACTGGCTATTTCCTCAATCTTTGTAGAACAATGAAACTGACTGTTTATTGTTGCATTTTCCATTGTGCTATGTTTATCGCTCCAATAATAAATGCGCAGTCATATAAATTGTATTCCAATAATCAACTAAGCTTTCAATACGGATTTTCCTTAAAGGGTTTGATTGAATTCAGCTGTAAAAAAGGTTCCCAGGCACCGGTATTCCGTCTTTGTGCGGACCTGGGACTAGGATCAAACATACTGGCAAGAGCTATTTATTTTACTGTTAACAATGAGCTGCAATTATATAATGGAGGATTAGGTAGCAGTCGGAGGCCCAACCATAAAAAGCCAACTTTCACACTTGATCTGATAGTAGCTTTTACATTAACTACAGGAATGAATAATTATCTGACAAATGATAGCCTGCCCGCCATTATCAATTCCAATAGAAATGTTCCCCTTTACTACTTTTCCAATTTTGCACAACCTTCTCTTCAAAATCCTTATAATTATTCTCTATCTGTTGGAACCAATTTTGTTTTTTCAACTAATAGGT
>JBJMLT010000170.1:0-3135 GCA_045805165.1 Flavisolibacter sp. | reverse complement strand
ATTTGCCAAGCTTTCCCTAACTAAACTTTCTGATGCACTGATGCGGTTACGGTTTTTGTGATTCTATTTCCGCTGGCATCATAACTATAAGTGATTAAGGTGCCGTCTGTCTTTGCAATGCTGGCGATGTTTCCATACACGGTCCATAGGATCTTATTTAAATTCTCTGACTAGTCTTTGATCAGGTTTCCGGTATTGTCATAACAGTAATTATCTACTGATTGCCAATCTCTCCATATTATTGCCGGGTACTTTATCATTTAGATGTAGCAACGAAGATTACGGTTCATCTTCTCCTGGCGCAAGAATGCGACCATACTTTGTGCGTTATCGTTCTGTGTATTTACTTAATATTTTTTGTATCATACATATCTGGTAATAATAAAATAGGTTGAAAGTATCGAAAGCCACAAAAAGTCTTGGCTTAAAGGACCAAGACTCATTCTCACTCGATAAGAAGCGGTATCTTCATTATTCCAAAATAATCATTTCAAAACCAAGTCATACTCCATAGGCCTTCTATCATCTGTCACCAACCGCCAGCCATTTCTTAAATTCTGTTCCGTTTCTTTACCCACATAAAAATTACCTACCTTCTTAAACTTTCTTAGTTGAGAAACAAACTTTTTGGAGTAGTCCAATGAGAACAGAGTGTCAGTGATCGTTCCAATCTTGCCCGCCACCAACACTTTTTCCTTCGTCAGATGCTGCGCCTGGACTTATTATTACACTAATGGGGTTTAAAGCTTGGTCAATCGCATACTTTATTCCGCCAGATTTTTGCGGCACCTCTCTAATAATAAGTGACTTCTCTTGTGGTATTACTAAAAATTTGTTCGTATAGTTCCAATCACCATATTGTGTATATCCAAGTTCAGGAAGTTTCGAAGCCAATTTAAATTGTTTCACTTCTCTTTTATCAAAAATGCCCGTCTTATAAAAATTTGCCGGATAAGCCTTGTCCATTTTTTCCAAAACTGGTGTAATGTCAGATAGTGTCGCAAAAAAGAATGACTGTCTGCTTTTCATGACTTCATTACCTTTTAGGTATTAACAAAAGGTGTTCTCGTGGATTGATCTGGGAGCGAAGTCGCGCTGCATTATTTGCTTCCCGGGCCAATTTCGTCTCAGCAGTATTAATGCGCAATGTACCGTACTTAGGATGAGTAGCAGTGATATCCACATAAGATCCTCCTTTTCTTCCTCCTCCTATAGGTGTAGACAAATATATAAACTTGACTCTATAGAATATATTAATTGGAGTAAGCTGCTGCAAAATTCTTGCTCCTGGATAGGCCTTCATTATTATTTATCAACTCGGTAAAACTCTTGCATTTCAAAATCCCAGCGTAACGCTTTTGGGGGAGTTAGATAACGTGGATCACTCTCTGAGAGTATAACCTTGTTCAATTCAACATATGGATTCTTTTTTCCTTGATAATAATTTTGAATCCTATTCACTAAGCTTGCGGCGTCCCAAACGATAGGACCTTCTAATCCTAAACACTCTTGAGGTGTAGCTTTTATTTCTTTTCCATCCTCATAGTAAATTTTACATTCCTCAAAATTGCTTTGGTTTTGCTTAAAATGAGGGGGCATGTCATTTATATCGGATGACGATAGTTCCTTAAATCCTATGATTTCAAAAATGCCTTTTACAACCACATCTTTAAAAATCCGGACATAAAGAAAAATGCTATGAACAGTAATGCTTGCTATATCAGGGATATTTTCATCTTGCTTTACAACCCAATCGTAAATTCCGACATGGAAGCCTGGTAACAATCTTCCAAAAACCACTTGATTGTTCGATAGTTTTATTTTCACGATTGCCCCCTCCTTAAACTTCTGTTTTTTTTTATCATTTCCCATAATTGACTTAAAACCTATGGCTTCTTTTTGTCTGAAGGATTATTGTTAGGTAATTCGCCGTATATAGCATGAGATACACCTTGGTAATATACTGCCTTTGGCATTAGAATAAATAACATAAAGATGCTGGTATTTGAAATCTTATATATTATCTTAATAAAAGAAGTATAATTTATTTGTAGGGCCGCTTAACGAGAATATTAAATTCTTTTATAGAATATTTTTGAATAAGAAACACTAGAATAATAATTAAATTTTATCATCTAACTTTCCCTTTAGTGAAAGGCGAAAAAAAATGCCCCCGCTTCGCGGAGGCATCATATAGATTTTGATAGTTTTTAGAAAGGCAGATCATCTGCTACATCTCCTATTGGAGCCGGAGCAGAAGTATTAGTCCTCGAAGCTGTTGATGATGCAGCTTCCATATTCGCACTTCCTGTAGAACCCTCTCCTTTTCTGCCTAAAAGCTGAACTTCTCTTACTCGCAGAGAAAGGGAAGCACCGTTAGTTCCATCATTTCTAGTGAAACTTCTTACTTCCGGCGTGCCTTCAACAAATACCTGTGTACCCTTTTGAAGGTAAGGAGCTATCGCTGTGCGATCTGTCCAATAAGCGCATTCAACCCAGGTTGTTTTTTCCTGTTTATTACCCTGACTATCTGTGAACTTTTCAGAATGCGCCACGGTAAAGTTGATTACATTTTTTCCATTAACTGTGTTTACTAAGCAATCTTTTCCAAGATGGCCAATTACTTGCATTTTAATCATAGTGCTCAATTATTAGGAGTGTAATATACATTATTTACCAATGGGGAATTGTGAAAATATGCCAATGTGGAAATGTGCAAATATGCCAATTTTGAAATGTGCAAATATGCCAATGTACCAATGTTGAAGTAATAGCTATTAGCTTCTAGCTACAAGAAAATAATTAAATTGAAATAAAGAAAGCAAATGAATCTTAAAGCAATCAGCAATCGGCAATCAGCAATCAGCAATCGGCAATCAGCAACTGTGCAATCTGAAATTTGAAATCTGAAATAGTAAATTGAATCAACCACCGGTGCTACCATCCCTTACTTTTATCTTTTTCTTTCCTGAATTCTTTTTCTCAAATTCTAAAACCTCTTTCGGTTTGGCAACAGTTTTCTTTACTTCTTTATCTGTTCCGGCACCATCACTAACATTTATGGGAGCAAGATCATCTTTTGTAGTGGCAACCGGTTGATCTTTCGGCTTATCCAATACCCATTCTTCCGTCTTT
>JBJMLT010000169.1:0-6663 GCA_045805165.1 Flavisolibacter sp. | reverse complement strand
ATGAAAATAAACTCTTTTAACTCTTTGTGAAATACCGGTCATTATTTCATAAGGTATTGTATGGATCCAAGTGGCAATGTTCTGTATTGGAAGCTCTTTCCCAAAAATAACTACTTCATCCCCTTCTTTGACCCCTTCAATATCCGTTACATCAAGCATTGTCATATCCATACATACAGAACCAATTACATGTGCCAGATTTCCATTTATCCACATCTTACCGATTTTATTTCCAAATTGCCTTGAATATCCGTCAGCATATCCTATTCTTACGGTGGCAATAACTGAATCTCGTTCTACCCTACCTTTTCTATTATAGCTTATTGTTTCATCTTTTTTTACATTTTTCAGCTGTGCAATTGTAGTTCGTAAAGTTGCCACAGGTTGTAATTCCAGAATAGGAGGAGCATCTATCTCTATTCCATATAATCCTATCCCTAAACGAACCATATCGAATTGAAGATCTGGACGCCTGATTATAGCAGCAGTGTTTGCAATGTGCAGAAGAAATGGATAGTAAATGTATTTTTGAAGCGTAGTAACTGCTTTAAGGAAAATTTCCTTCTGTTGATTTGTAAATGCATCCTGATCAGGATCTTCACTTGCTGCCAGATGGCTGAAAACAGATTGAACCCTAAACAGAAAAGATGCTGAGATAGATTGTCCTAATTTTTCTGTTTCGCTTACTTTAAACCCAAGCCTGTTCATTCCAGTTTCAATTTCAATATGAATGGGATAGTTTGAAAGTCCCTGATCCTTCAAATAATTTTCAAACTTTTCCATTATTCCGAAAGAATAAATTACAGGTTGAAGATTATAATCAACTATTGCCTGAAAAGAGGAGTCTTCTGTATTCATTACCATTATCGGAATAGTTATGCCAGATTTAACTAATTCCACTCCTTCATCTGCATATGCTACTCCTAAGTAATCTATATTATGATACTGCAAAGCACCTGCAATTTCAGCAGTTCCACTTCCATAAGAAAATGCTTTTACCATTGCCATAACTTTAGTTTCCGGTAGTAGCAATTTTTTAAATTCCTTAAGATTATATGCCAAAGCATTCAAATTGAGCTCTAATACAGTCTGATGAACCTTTTGTTCAAAGACCTGGGCAACGCGTTCGAATTCAAATCTTCTAGCCCCTTTTATTAAAATGATCTGATTAAAAAATTGGGAGCTCTTCATATCCTTTAGCAGATCATTAGTTGACAGATAAGATTGGACCTGGAAACCAGAATCAAGTCTTGAGGGAATAGCTGCCGCAATCCTTTCTCCTACGATAATCAGTTTTGAAATATGATAAGCTTTCGCCAGCTGTGTTATTTCATTATATAATTCTTCATCTGATAATCGACTGTCAAAGAATTCCGAAAGAATAACAGTTCTGCTTAGACCTGAACTTTGTTGCTTTAAAAAATCCAGTGCTATTTTAAATGATGTAATATCTGCACTGTAGCTATCATTAATAATAATACAGTTATTAATCCCCTTTTTTAATTGCAATCGCATATCAACTGCGTGCAATTGGGCAAACCTTTTTACTATTTCCCTTTCAATCTTTCCAAGATAAGCAAGTGTGCAAAAACAAATAATAGCATTATTAACCGAGGCATCATCGGTAAAAGGAATAATTAAATTCTGTTCTTCACCATTATATTTAACTGTTATAACTGTTTGATTGCTTTGTTTCTTCAAGGCAATCACTTTAACTGAAGAATTTTCACTTGTTCCCCAGGTAAAAATATTTTTAAATGATCTATTATAGATAAGATCGTATTCACCAATTACAACATCTGAGTGAATGAATAGCTTCATCTTTTCTTCCATCTTTTCTTCCCGGGAAGAAAATTGTGCACTATGCGCTTCTCCAATGTTAGTTAATATGCCTATGCCTGGCCGGATCACTTTTTCAAGTTTTTCCATTTCTCCTGGCTTTGATATACCAGCTTCAAAAAGACCCAGGTTATATTCTTCCTTTATTTGCCATACACTCAAGGGCACGCCTATTTGAGAATTAAAGCTTTTAGGACTTCTTACAATACTGAATTCATTTTGTAACAATTGAAAAAGCCACTCCTTTATAACCGTTTTTCCATTACTCCCTGTAATACCTATAACTGGAAAATGAAATTGTGAACGGTGAAATGCAGCCAGAGATTGCAATGCATTTAAAGAATTGGCAACTTTAATTACATTGGAACGAGGAATATCCAATAATGAAATAGATTCACTGGTAACAAAATTCCGAACTCCTTTTTTATAAGCGTCTCTGATAAATTTGTTACCATTATTATGTTCAGTTACCAATGCAAAAAACAAAGAGGAACCGGCCTGCTGCACCATTCTGCTATCGTAAATGAGGTTCGTAATCGTATCATTCGAGCGCTGAACTAAAAAGTTGCCATCGATAACAGAACAAATTGATTGGATAGAATACACCTAATAAATTTATTTTTTAATCTTCTTGCCTGCATATTGAATAGAATATGCTATTGAGCCAAACAAGCAAATAATTATAACCATTAAAGATATAATTGTGGGAATAGCAATATTTATGATTTCAGCCATCATTTTAATTCCAATAAAGATGAGAACGATTGCTATCCCCTGTTGAAGGTATTCAAATTTATTAACCGCTCCCTTTAGTAAAAAATACAATGATCGCAAGCCCAAAACAGCAAAAATATTACTGGTATAAATAACAAGTTTGTCTTTGGAAATAGCAAATACGGCAGGAATGCTGTCTAAAGCAAAAACAATATCCGTTGTGGCAAGTAAAATAATTACAACAAACAAATTAGTATAAAATCGTTTACCGTCTTTCATTACAGATAATCGGCCACTAACGTCCTTATTTATTAAAGGAACAATCCTTGTTAATAAACGGTAAACAGGATTATTGTAAGGATCAAAATTCTGTTCTTTTTTTGCAGTAAAGATTTTTATTCCTGAATAGATTAAAAATGCACCGAAGACATATAAGATCCAGTAAAATTTATCGACCAGAGCTATACCTATAGTAATGAAAACTATTCTTAGTAGAATAGCTATAAGAATTCCTACAAGTAACGCCCTTGCCACATGGTCAGATCTTATTGAGAAGAATGTGAAAATAAGAATGAATACAAATATATTATCAATACTTAAGCTCCATTCCATAAGATAAGCACTTATGTATTCCAATGCTGTAACCGGCCCCTTCTGCCACCATAAGAAAGCCCAGAAAGCAAAAGCGAGAATAACCCATAAAAGTGTTTGATACAAAGCCTTTTTGATGCCTGTTTCAACCGAAGATTTACTAAGAAGCCCAAGATCAAATGTAATTGTTAAGGTTAGAACAATTGCAAATACAATGTATATTAATTGATCTTCATTCATACTTCCATAAAGCCTTTAGAATTGTATTCTCTATTTCCTTTGAAATGCGTATTTTCTTTTTCTAAGTTGCTGGTAAATGCCGCCAAAAACCATCATAATTAACACAGGCAATACAACATTTATAAGTTGCCATTTTGTTTTTTGTTCAGATACAGCTTTTGGATCCAGCAACCGCAAAGTATATTCTTTAGAACGGGTGTTAAGTATATTGGTAGGATTTACCAGATAGTCAATACAATTCATGAAAAATTCCTTATTTGCATAAGTATACCGGGTAAAAACATTTACACCCATTTCAAGTGGACCTGAAGAAGAACTGAACGGGTTCCAGGCAATATCTCCATCTGCAACAAGTATCATTTTGTTTGGATTTTCATTTCTGGAAACAAAAGGATAATTCCAAGATTGCATTGAATCCATCATCGATTTTGAAATACGGCTAGCATATAATGAATTAAAATTTCCTTCCAATAAAACAGCAACAGGCACATTCTTGTGATTGAATTCTTTAATGTCCGGTGCAATTTGCAAATAATTAAAATTTATCCTTGCCGGTGCATCAAGTAATCTGGCATTATTCGAAGATTCAAGAAGATAGGTCTTTTTAATTCCCTGAGCTTCTACAGTATCAATTGTAGTTGGAAACATGCTTAATACTCCATCGAGGTTTTTGCTTATGGGATGATTTGTTCCATTCAATATGGGGAAAAAAGGCCAGTCAACGAGCCTTTGCTGGTTTGAGCCATTCGTGCTTATTCCAGGTAGTTTATCACATTGCATGTCCTGCAGCAATGTTTGATTGATCCTTACTCCATAATTAAATAAAATATCTTCCAGGTTAAGTGCTCTGTCAAATGCAACGAAACCTTGTGATTTATAAAGGCTATCAAATTCAGCATACATATTATCGATCATCCAAAACACTTTTCCTCCATGCAACACGTATTGGTCAATTTTAAGCTTATCAGCATCTGTAAATGGCTTTGTAGGCTTAAGAACAATTAAGGCATCAAATGAAGGTATCATTTTCACCTTCCCGATGTTAACTGTGTCAAAGTTGTAATTGCTTATAAGAGTTCTAACAGCATCATTAACATTATAACCCCAACCTTCCCCATGGCCCAAAGCATAACCAATAGCTGGTTTTTTCTCCAAAGTTACTTTTTGAATGGAGCTAGCGAATTTGTATTCCAATGAAGCCTCAACATTATTATACAAAGCAGCCAATTGTTCCGGTTCTGTACCAAATGACTTTTCACCTTTTAGAATATTAACTCCTACAGACGTATCCTTATAATGGATAACAGCACCGGGCAATACAATTTTTTGTATCTGTTCATCTCCTACTTTTCCTGGGGCCTGAAGAGTTAAAGCAGGTATATCATAAAAGTATCTTACAGAATCTATGAACTTTTGAGCATTTGAATCATCTAAATCTTTCAGAGGATCTGTAAATTCAAATTGTACCTTATCCTTTCCATATTCCTGACATTCCTGCAAAAATTCATAGACACTATTAGCCAACTTTCTAAAACCGGCGGGATATTCACCTTTTAAAAATACCTGTATACGAACTGGCTCCTTTAAATTTCTCAACAGAGCTTTGGTAGGTTCACTTAATGAATATCTTTTTTCTTTTGTAAGATCTATTCTTTGATTAAAATGATATGCTATTAAATTTATTATGATAAGACCTGTCAATAATGCGATCCACCAGGCTATTGTTTTCCTTTTTTGCATTATCTGTTTTGTAATTTTTGCCGGGTAATCAATAGAAAAAAGAATATCAAGCTTATGAAATAAATAATATCCCTGATGTCTATAACACCTCTGCTGATGCTTTGGTAATGAAATTTAATGCCTGCCATTTCTATATAATAATCCATCCCATTTTTAAATGCATTTAACTGGCTGATAGCAGTAAACCCATAATAAAATAAAACACAGGCTATTAAGCTGATAATAAATGTTATAACAGAATTGTTTGTAAAGCTGCTAACACAGGTGCCAATTGATGCAAAGACAGCGCTTAATAATACAAGGCCAACGTAAGACCCGGCTGCAGCGCCCGCATCAATTCCAGCAGTAGATGCCAGATGATTAATAGTAAAAAAATAAACAAGCGTGGGCATAAGAGCAATAATTCCAACTAAAAGACTTCCAAAAAATTTTCCTGTTATTATCTGCCATTTGGTAAGTGGCCTGGTTTGAAGAATTTCAAATGTGCCTGATTTAAACTCATCAGAAAAGCTGCGCATGGTTATCGCTGATAATAAAAAAAGAAGAATCCAGGGGGAAAAAGAGAAAAAATCATCGAGAGTAGCATATCCATTTTCAAGAATATTATTTCTGAACACAAATAGGACAAGACCATTTATTAATAAAAAAACAATGATAGCTATATATCCTGTCAAACTGCTGAAGAACTGACGTAACTCCTTTTTACAAATGGACCACATGCTTGGTTATTAAATAATTGCCGACTGCAATGATAAAGTAAAAAAAACCGAATAAAGAAACTGTAGTTAATTCATTTATTTGATCTTTTAACTTTCCATTTATTAAAATAAAAAATCCCGCAACAGCGGGATTTTAAAGTTTGTTATTTATTTTAAACAGCAAAGCTTTCGCCACATCCGCAAGTTCTACTGGCGTTGGGGTTATTAAAATAAAAACCTTTTCCATTTAAGCCATCTGAAAATTCAAGTGTAGTATTAACCAGATATAAAAAGCTTTTTAAATCTGTAACAATTTTTACTCCTTTGTCCTCAAAGACCTGATCGGTTGCTTTTTGGACATTATCAAAATCCATTTTATAGCTTAACCCTGAACAGCCTCCACCAACAACACTTACCCGAATAAAATAAGATGGGTCATCTGCATATCCAGATTCCTTCATAAGCTGATGCACTTGTTGCTTTGCTTTTTCGCTGATAAAAATTGCATTATCTGATGCTATCATAATTCACTGTTTTAAATTTGATTCTTCCCAGAAAGGGCTCATTTTCCTTAATTTATTAACCGTATTTGTTATTTTTTCAATTACATAATTAATTTCTTCTTCAGTTGTATTTCTTCCAAGGCTAAAGCGAATAGAACTTTTGGCAGTATCGTCCACAATGCCCATAGCCTTTAATACATGAGAGGGGTCAAGCGAAGCGGAAGTACATGCTGAACCAGTTGACACAGCAATATCTTTATTAATTCCCATCATTAAACTCTCACTATCTACATATTTAAACGAAATATTGCTTACATGAGGAAGTCTAAATTCCTTAT
>JBJMLT010000168.1:0-3577 GCA_045805165.1 Flavisolibacter sp. | reverse complement strand
TAAATGCACCTAATGAAATGATAACACAGAAAAAAAATAGTAAGGATACTTTTAAAAATTTCATATTACAAAGGGTTTATTAATTATTTCTTTTGTGATCAATAGGAATAAGAAAACCAGCCTGGGTATTCATTAGTAAAGGAAAAACGATATAATCATTGACCGGTAGCATATTTTTTAGATATAGAGACATTTTGCCTCTGACAAAAAACTTAATGATATTCAAATGAAGCTCGCCTCCCAATAAAAATTTAAAGGCGGGTACATTCTGAGTTGTTTTATATTTTGATTCTCCGTTTATATCCTGCGAGGTAGTTAGTTCGGTTTCATGAGCCATGCCCAGCCCTAGCTCCACCGGAAATGTTGCCGAAATAAGCAGACCTATTAAGAATAAGCATATTTTACCCATAAGGCTGATGTAATGATATAATGGCTTGAAGAAGTAAATAAATATATTATAAAATCAAAATAAAATATAATTATTTATTGATTATTTTTTTAATGCAAGCATAACTTTGAACAATTAATAATTAATAATCAAACCAGGTTTATATCCGATGAATAAAATTCTTCTTTCCATTTTCTTACTCTCATTAATTCTGGTAGCTAATGCGCAGAAGAAAAAGGCTTCTGAGAAAGCTTTCAATGTAACGGAACGTCCAAAGAATTTATCTGATTCTGAGCTATTGGATGTGGTGCAGAGGCAGACATTGAAATATTTCTGGGATTTTGCGCATCCGGTAAGCGGGATGGCAAGGGAGAGAAGCAATGTAGCTTATGAATATGGAAATGAAGTAGTGACTACGGGAGGAACAGGTTTTGGAGTAATGGCCATTATTGTTGGAGTTGAGAGAAGATGGATTCCCAGAGATACGGCAGCGAGGCATTTACTTAAGATGATAAAGTTTCTATGGAATGCGGATGCATACCATGGAGTATTTCCTCACTGGATGAATGGTGCAACAGGAAAGGTTATCAGGTTTGGCAGAAAAGATGATGGTGCTGACCTTGTAGAAACTTCTTATCTGCTGCAGGGACTATTATGTGCAAGGCAATATTTTAATGGATCAAATACAACAGAACGTGAGTTAAGAAACCGAATTAACTGGATCTGGAGTGAAGTGGAATGGAACTGGTTCACCAAAGGAGGAGAAGAAGTTCTGTACTGGCATTGGAGTCCGAACAACGGATGGGCCATGGATTTTCCACTAAGAGGATATAATGAAACGCTGATCACCTATATACTGGCAGCATCAGCAGAGCGGTATCCTGTTAACAGCATTGTATATCATAGAGGCTGGGCACAGAGCAATTTCTTTAAGAATGGGAAAACATTTTATAATATAAAGCTGCCGTTAGGATTTGATTATGGCGGTCCACTATTCTTTACCCATTACTCGTTCCTGGGGTTGGACCCCCGAGGACTTAAGGATGAATACGCGAATTATTGGGAGCAAAATAGAAATCACACATTGATCAACCGTGCTTATTGTATAGATAATCCAAAACACTGGAAGGGATATGGTGAAAATTGCTGGGGACTTACAGCAAGTGATAATCCGTGGGGTTATGGAGCACACTCCCCTACTGAAGATCCTGGCATTATTACTCCTACGGCCGCGCTATCAGCCTTTCCTTATACTCCGGAATATTCTATGAAGGCATTGAAGCATTTCTATAATGATATGGGAGATAAAATATGGGGTGAATATGGTTTTGTTGATTCGTTTGATGAAACAGAGAACTGGTATGCGAAATCGTACCTGGCTATAGATGAAGGTCCTATAGTAGTAATGATCGAAAATTACAGGAGTGGTTTATTATGGAAATTGTTTATGTCGTGTCCGGAGATTAAAGAAGGGCTGGAGAAGTTAGGGTTTCAATATGGAGGGCGAGAATAAGTCAAAAGTTAAAAGTCAAAACTTAAAAGTGGTTATAACCCGGTTTTTTGTTTCACGCAAAGTGGCAAAGGAGCGAAGGGCGCAAAGGGTATTTCTCATTATTGATTATTGATTATGTGATTAATTTGAAAACAATTAATTTTCCTTAATTAGCTGAGAGTTATTAGTTTTTTTATGGGGAGTAAAGAAATTGAACGCAGGCCTATCCTTTCTCATGCAGAACCTGTTTTACAGGTAAAAGATATCATTGAAACAATCACCTACTGGCATGAGGTATTAGGGTTTCCTAATAAATGGACGTGGGGTGAACCTGCAAATCATGGAGGAGTACACTGGAATGGTGCGTTCATACAATTCTCTCTTAATCCAAAACTAGCTGAACTTTCAAAAGGTAATTGTATTTGGATCCGTGTGCGTAACATTGATCAACTCTATGAATTTCATCAAAGAAAAAATGTGGCTATTGTTGAACCATTAGAGAATAAGCCCTGGGGATTGGCAGGATATACGATTGAAGAGATCAATGGGTATTATATAATATTTGCTTCTCCTATAACTGATAGAGAAAGCAGTAGCCCTGAAATTATTCCATCGAATATAAAGATCATTGGAAGAAAGCCCACAATAGAAGAATATAGAACTCTTACTTCTTCTGTAGGATGGCAACAACCACCAGAAAATAACCCTATCGAATTAATTCTTAACTCCATTGTTTATTCTGTTATAGCGGAAGATATAAATACCGGCAATGCCATAGGATGTGCATTATTACTTGGAGATAATGCAAGCTTTTATTATGTAAAAGATGTTATGGTGCATCCAGAATGGCAGAATAAAAGAATTGGAACTGAGTTGATGCAAGCCCTAACCAACTGGCTAGATGCCAATGCTTCTAAAAATGCTCTTATTGGATTATTTACAGGAGAAAATCTTGAACAGTTTTATAAGCAATTTGGATTTACGAATGCATTCGGGATGACGAAAAGGACAAGCAGCTAGCAGCTAGCAACTAGCTACAAGACTGTAATGCAATCTGGTTTACTAATTCTGACATGATTATTAATCTATTTATTTATGAATTATTTATTTGTCATCTCCCTTCATTTAAGCATATTTGCTGTTAAGTGAATGTTTATATTTCATGTAAATCTTTAAAATCCTTTAAAATCCTAGTTCTACAATGAAGAATTTATTACTGGCATTATTGGTCGTATGTTTTGGAAGAGTTTCAGGACAGAATTTGAGTTATAAAGATTCGATGAAGCATTATATAGATGATTATGTGCTGCAGCATGAAGTTGTTAAAGGTGAAGATAAAAAGCTATTACATTTTTATCCTGTAGATACTAAATACAGAATCTGGGCAAAGTTTCATAAAATTGATAACAGCCAGTGGTTTCAAATGCCAACATCAGGTAAATTGAAGAAACTGTATAAAGTTTATGGCAATGTTAGCTTTGAATTAGATGGGAAAGAGTGCCGGTTAACCATTTATCAATCGCAAGACCTGATGCAGAACCCTGAATATAAAGATTATTTATTTCTGCCATTTACGGATGCAACAAGTGGAAAAGAAACTTATGAAGCAGGCAGGTACATTGATCTTAGGTTAAGCGATATTCAACTTGATCATATACAGATAGATTTTAACAAGGCCTATAATCCTTATTGCGCTT
>JBJMLT010000167.1:0-5557 GCA_045805165.1 Flavisolibacter sp. | reverse complement strand
TCGTCAATCGTCAATCGTCAATCGTCAATCGTCAATCGTCAATGTTCGTGAATCGTGTTATCGTCAATAAGTCAATAAGTCAAAAGGCAAAAGTCAAAACCAAAAAGTTGTTCAGGTTCAGTCTTTTTTTTATTTCAAGCGAAGTTGTATTTTTGAACCCCAATTATTTATAAAAGAAAAACAGACAGACCAATAGCCCTTTTTTCATTTTTCCTTTTACATTTTCCTTCCTCCTCCCTTTAAAGCGTATCAAAGCCATATCAAAGCCATATCAAAGCCAACTATAAGCCAACTATAAGCCAACTCCCAACCATACCACACTAATCCGCTTAACATCAAAATGCTAACCCCTAAATACCCAATCTATTTGTATCATATTGGAATACTTTTAAGTTTTGACTTTTAACTTTTGACTTATCTTTTACGATTCACGATTCACGACTTCACCATCCTCACTACAATTTTATCAATCGGTAGCGTTACGCTCTCTTCCGATAATTCATCCCAATGAATAAAACGGAACGATTCTGTTTCATTATTATTCTCATAGGTCTTTAGCTGTGCTTCATCAAAATCAAATGCTGTTATGCTTAACCTTACTGAAATTGGCTCCAGTGCTTTTGCCCAATAATAAATAGAAATGATCTGGTGATCCGGATTAAAAGCAGATATCTGAAAATAATCAGTAGTATAAATATGCTCTCCCACTTCCACTTTCAAATTCATCTCCTCCATAAACTCTCTTTTTAGGCAATCACGCGTTCCTTCTCCAAATTCCAATCCTCCTCCCGGAAACTTGGTATAATACTTTCCCCTTATGAATTCATCGCTCACCAGCACCTGGTTCTGATCGTTTATAAGTACTCCGTATACGCGGATATTGAACATGGTGGAGATGGGTAATTAGGTTGATTGGGTTAACTAAGTTGATTAGGTTGTAAGCGATTAAGGAATGAGGCTGGTAGTGCCTTCGAATACCAATTCTGCAGGGCCGGTAAGCCATACATTATGGTAAGTGTCATCAATTTTATCGTATTCAACACTCAGGTTGCCACCCATGGTTTGAACTTCAACACGATTAAATCCATTGTCGTTATGCGCGCATACTAATGCAGATGCGGTTACTCCGGTTCCACACGAAAAGGTTTCATCTTCAACACCTCGCTCATAAGTGCGCACAATAATTTTATCACGGCTATCAGTTAATTGAACAAAATTTACATTGATGCCATCTTTTTTATATTCATTATTGTAACGGATCTCTCGGCCTTTTTTAACAATATCCAGATGCATTACATCATTATTCATTATTACAAAATGGGGCGATCCTGTATTCAATATATAATTGCCATGGTCATAACGCACTGAATTAACATCATTCATCTTCAATGAAATGGTTCCGTCTGTATTCGGACTAGCCTCATGGTCTCCATCAACTGCTTTGAATTTATAGGATGTTTGTGCATTACCCTGATCATAAAAGAACTTAACCAGGCACCTGCCGCCATTCCCGCACATGGAGCTTTCCCTTCCATCTGCATTATAATATTTCATTTCAAAATCATAATCCGGAATCTCATTAAGCAGCATTAATCCATCAGCACCAATTCCAAAACGTCTGTTGCATAAAAGGGCTATCTGCTCTTTGGTAAGAGCATTATATTTTTTATCCCTGTTATCAAGAATTATAAAATCGTTCCCTGTGCCCTGATATTTAAAAAACCTGATCTTCATATTATAATGCTGTACTTATTATTTCCAATGTCTGCTGTATCAATTTATCTATTGAGGCCGCACTGTCCTTCGAAAATTCTTTCTGGATCCTGTTGGCTACAATGGCACTCAATGAAAGACAATGATGTCCTAAAAGCTTGCCAAGTCCGTAAATCCCAGCTGTTTCCATTTCAAAATTAGTTATCCGGTGCTGCCCGAAGTTAAATTGGGTAAGGCGATCGATCAATTCGGGATTCCTTATACCCAATCGAAGGATGCGCCCCTGCGGACCATAAAATCCGGGGCAGGTAACAGTTATGCCATGATAATAACCTTGTACAAAATGTTTTAATATATGTGCGCTTGCAATGCTTATGTAGGGATTACATATCCTGGAATGCAATTGAGTATGGGTGCTAAAGGAATGCAATAGCTGGTTTTCCTGTTCATTATGCTCCAGGCGGTAATAATTAAGCAGGTTATCGAGACCCAGTCCATGAGTTGAAGCCACATAGCTGTCCACCGGTATATCGCCCTGTAAAGAACCTGCAGTGCCTATCCTGATAATATTCAGGGTTGTGAGGCGATTTTTAATCTGTCTTGTTTCAAAATCAATATTCACAAGGGCATCCAGCTCGTTCAACACTATATCTATGTTATCTGTACCTATGCCGGTGGAGACCACTGTAATTCTTTTCGTACCTATCCTTCCGGTATGAGATACAAATTCCCGATGCTGACGCTTTAGTTCTACCTGATCAAAATATTTGCTTACTTCATTAACCCTGTCCGGATCTCCTACTGTGACAATAGTTTCAGCCAGTTCTTCCGGCCGAAGATCAAGATGATAAATTGCACCCCTCGCATTTATAATTAGTTCGGATTCTGCAATGCGCTGCATTGGTGGTTTTAAAGAATGTTAAGCTACAAATGTCGTTCTTAAATACTTATTAAAAATGTACTATTTTCGCAAGCGTTTTACGTAGGTTGAGGTTTGATGTTTGAGGAAGGATTGACAAAATTGTAAATTGTAAATCTAAAATCGTAAATCGTCTGGTACCGTGGCCGAGGGGCTAGGCAGAGGTCTGCAAAACCTTTTACAGCAGTTCGAATCTGCTCGGTACCTCAAAAAAGCTGCTGCGAAGCAGCTTTTTTTTGTGAATCGTCAATCATTAATCGTGAATCGTCAATGTCGGGAATCGGGGTGTCGTGAATCGATGATCTCTGATGGCTGATTGCTGATAGCTGATAGCTGATTGCTGATAGCTGATGATGGCTGATAGCTGATTGCTAATTTGTAAATAGTAAATAAAATTGTCTTTAACTACTGAGGAAACAGGTTTTCTGGACTATTGGGAAAAGCAAAGGCTTAAAAAGAAACAGTTTTTAAGAAAGTTCTCGATCGGGCTTCCACTTGCCATGCTGATAGCAGGAGGATTGATCATTAATTTTCTGTCAGGCTGGTATAAGCGGGCGGATATGGAATTAAGAAGTAATTCTTCAACCATAATTGTTGTTCTTATTGCAGTAGTTGCAATTGTTGTGTTTATCACCCTGTTCGCTGCTCATCATAAATGGGATCAAAATGAGCAATATTATCAGGAATTGTTAAAGAAAAAGGAATCTGAATTGCCAAGGCAACAAGTTCCTTAATATTGATGTCAATTAATAGACTAAATAAACTATGAAAAAAATAATAGTCGCACTCTCAGCAATCGCCGTCATCTATGGATGCAGCAAAAGCAGTAGCAGTACAAATACTGCATGCAATTATGATCCCTGTGCATTGAAAGCTCCATCTGCCGAGGTTTTGAGGTTAAAAGACAGTATTTCTTATCCTTCCAATACCACTCAACATTGTAGTGGATTACTCTATCAGATTATAGATACAGGTAAAGGCAAAGCTGCTACTCCATGCAGTATTGTAAATGTTACTTATATAGGAAGATTTAATGATAGTGTATATAAAGTCCATAAAACATTCGATAGCGCAACAGTATCTGGTGACCTTAGTCAGGTCATACCAGGATGGCGCGATGGCTTACCATTAATAAAAGAAGGTGGTCATATTTTACTTTATATTCCACCAAGTCTCGGCTATGGTAGTCAGGATTATCTTACCATTCCAGGTAATTCCAATCTATACTTTGATGTGACGCTGAAGTCCGTGCAATAATATATTGCTACTAAAGGAATTACATTTGTTAAAATACCACTCTGTTGGCACACGAAGCTATATCCGTATTTGATATGTTTAAGATTGGTGTGGGCCCTTCGAGCTCACACACTTTAGGACCATGGCGCGCCGCTCAACGTTTTATTCAAACGCTTTCTGATGCTAATAAACTGGAGCATGTTGTAAATCTTCGAGTACTGCTATATGGCTCACTTGCAAAAACTGGAATAGGCCATGGTACCGATATTGCCGTACAATTAGGTTTAAGTGGAGATGATCCTGTTACATTCCAGGTAGATCAGATCGACAATAAAATAAAGAGCATCCGAGAAATGAATCGGCTTCTTCTTGCAGGCAAGCATGAAATTATTTTCAATCCTAGTGAAGATATTGAATTCCTGATCTCAGAATCCCTTCCTTTTCATCCCAATGCCCTTAGTTTTCTTGCGATACTTGAAAATGAGGAGAACATTTCAGAAACCTATTACTCCATAGGAGGGGGATTTGTTGTGAAGGAAGGTGCCAACCAGGATAAAGAACAAGTAACACTCCCTTTTCCAATTAATACATCTTCCGATCTTTTGCACTGGTGCATGAAGACAGGACTGCCCATCTCTGATGTGGTTCTGGAAAATGAAAATACCTGGAGAAGTGAGAAAGAGACCCGAGAAGGAGTACTAAAGATATGGCAGGTGATGAAGGAATGCACTTACAGGGGTTGTCATACCCCTGGTATTTTACCAGGAGGATTGAATGTAAAAAGAAGAGCATCTCAGTTAAATAAAAGATTGTTGAAGGATAAGCAATACAATAATTATGATCAATGGATCCAGGCAATCAGGCAAGGGGGAAACAGCTTTCAATACATACTTGATTGGGTGAGCTGCTTTGCATTGGCAGTTAATGAAGAAAACGCATCTTTCGGCCGTGTAGTAACAGCACCTACCAATGGAGCTGCAGGAGTAATACCTGCTGTTTTACATTATTACCTTGTATTCCACGAAAATATTACAGAAGATAAAATAATACAGTTCCTGTTGACAGCCTCTGAGATCGGAAGCATATTTAAAAAGGGAGCAACCATTTCAGCCGCCATGGGAGGATGCCAGGCAGAGATAGGAGTATCTTCTTCAATGGCTGCTGCTGCACTTACGGAAGCTTTAGGTGGTTCTCAAAGGCAGGCTTTAATGGCTGCTGAAATTGCAATGGAGCATCATTTGGGAATGACTTGTGATCCTATAGCTGGTCTAGTACAAGTGCCATGCATTGAAAGAAATACAATGGGCGCCATAAAAGCTATTACGGCATCTCAACTGGCCCTTCAAAGTAGTCCTGACTTTGCAAAAGTCTCGCTCGATGCGGTTGTAGAAACTATGTGGGACACAGCGAAAGACATGAATAGTAAATATAAAGAAACAGCAGAAGGGGGACTGGCGGTGAATATTCCATTGAGCTTGAGTGAATGTTGAAATCGTGAATCGTCAATCGTCAATCGTGAATGTTCGTGAGTCGGGAATCGATGATCGCTGATTGCAGATTGCTGAAGGCTGAAAGATTTAAATTGTAAATAGTAATTAGTAAATGCTGGAAATTTCGTCAGTAGTTGGTTTAATTGCTTTAGTGGTATTGACTTTTAATTTCCTGTTGGGCATGTTATTAAGTACGGCT
>JBJMLT010000166.1:0-2802 GCA_045805165.1 Flavisolibacter sp. | reverse complement strand
TGTAGGAGTAATTGTCATGCTCCTACCTTTTGCCTCACAGGCTCAAACTTCCGGAGGGGTACAACATTTACACACCGTCCTTGAAAATTTATATAAAGAAATGGTTCCGTTGTGTGAACCGTTGATAGACACTGCCCGCGCTATTGCAGGATTTGGCGCTCTTTTTTATATCGCATACCGTGTATGGAAACATATAGCAAATGCTGAAGCAATTGATTTTTTCCCCTTGCTCCGTCCATTTTGCATAGCAATGGTCATTACTTTTTATCCTACGGTTTTAGGGGTGATGAATGGTATCTTAAAACCAATGGCTACTACTACCAATGAAATGGTAAAAGATTCAAATAAAGGCGTAGAACGACTACTGGCTGCACGGGCAAAAAATATTGTTACCAGCAATGAATGGGAGGGTGTTTTTGGTGGTATTGGTTATAACGATAATAAAGATTGGTATAAATACCAGCAACCGGAAAATGATAACCAACAAAATGATCTGTCACCCGGACGTGCTTTCAAATTTTCTTTAAGCATTCTTTCGAACACCGTTTTTTTCCTTGTAAAAATACTCCTTTCCTCTTTTTTGCAGATCCTTTATTATGCTGCTGCCTTGTGCATTGATGCTATGCGGACATTTCATTTACTAATCCTTGCAATTTTGGGTCCTCTTGTTCTATGTCTCGCCGCTTATGATGGATTTCAGCATATACTTCCCGTTTGGATTGGCAGGTACATTAATATTTATTTATGGCTTCCTATAGCCAACATAATGGGTACGATGCTGGGAAAAATTCAACAAGGCATGTTAAAGCTCGACATAGACCAAACTAACTCCGGTGATTTAATAGGTTTCGGTCCTACTGACATTGCCTATCTGATTTTCCTGGTTGTAGCAATACTCGGATATTTCTCAATTCCAAGCATCGCAAACTATATCATCCATGCAAGTGGTGCTAATACCCTCATGACCAAAACAAATCGAATGGTTGCCGCTGGAAAATCTTTTGCGATGACAGCAATGACTAGCGGAGCGAGTTCTGGAATGAGTGGTGGCTCCGGTGGCGGTGGTAGTATGAGCCGTGATATACCCGGTAATGATAAATACATGTATCCAATGTCTGATGCAGCTAACTCCGAGCCTTACATGAAAGACAGCTATCAGCAAAATAAACTTTCAGGCAAATCTTAGATAAAATATTTCACATGTTC
This sequence comes from Flavisolibacter sp., assembly GCA_045805165.1. Classification (GTDB taxonomy): domain Bacteria; phylum Bacteroidota; class Bacteroidia; order Chitinophagales; family Chitinophagaceae; genus Flavisolibacter. The sequence goes on along the minus strand of JBJMLT010000166.1, from coordinate 1,596 downwards.
AAACAACTAAAAAATATCGAATCAGCATTTAAGCACATTCGCATATTCTCTATTGCTTTTTTAATTGCCAATTGTGTTATCTGTTGTTATATGCTTAATATCTTTTATAAGAATAATCAAGCCAATCGAAACCGGATTTATCTTCTGGCTAATGACAAACTGCTTGATGCTATTGCGGTTGACAGAAGTTCCAAACTTGGCGTAGAAGTTCGCGACCATGTAAAGATGTTTCATTTTTACTTCTATAGTTTACAGCCTGATGATGCAGTTATAACTCGCAATATAACAAAAGCGCTTTACCTGGCAGACTCCAAGGCTAAATCAGAATATGAAAACCTCAAAGAGAAAGGTTATTACTCTGCTATGATTTCTGCCAATACCAGCCAGCAAGTAGAAGAGCCTGACAGCATATCCGTAAATATTAATCAATCTCCCTGGTACTTCCGCTATTATGGAAAATTGAAAATTGTGCGGCCCACCACAATTGCTACACGCTCCTTAATATCAGAAGGTTACTTGCGTGAAACAGATGTAAGTGATAACAACCCGCACGGTTTTTTAATCGAACGTTGGAATGTTATAGAAAATAAGGATCTCACTATAGAAAAACGATAATCATGTTTAACCTTTTTCGGAAAAGAAATACTGAAAAACAGTACCCACACTTAGATAAAGTGGCTACCTTTTTTGCCAGGAACATTATACGTTCGCAAACCGTTGTCGCTAACTGGCTCAGTAAATATGAACAACGGATGACGATATCTCAGAAAAAGATTGCCTTGGTTCTTTTTTGTATAAGCATGAGTATACTTGCCGGTAGTTTCTTATACCGTGGTATTTCCGGCAACAGTTCTAACTCCACTTCCTGGTTTCAACAACCTTCTATTACAATTCCAGAAACTCATCCATTACCGGATTCCGCTTTCCTGAATCAAATAAGTATTCAGAAGGATTCTGTATTTATTAAAATAGATACTTTTCATCGTTAAAATAAAATATATGCAAAAAGATAAATTAAGAAAAAGAAAAGGATTAATTTTTGTTTCTCTGTTCATTTTAGCTGTCGCATTTGCTTCCGCCTGGATTATCATTCGTCAAATTCCAAACAACAAATTTGTAAAAAACAATTCGTTACAAAATTTCAATACTAAACTCCCAGACGCTAACTTAAAAGAGTCTGGTCGTAATAAACTTGAAATTTACATGCAGGCAGAAAAAGATTCTGCAAAACTTAAAGAACTTCAGCAAAAAGACGCCTCCGGTAAGAAATGGTTTGATCCTGCACCTCCCCAAAGTGATGACCAAATATTTGCGGATGAATATCCTCCCAAGAATACTATCCAACCTCATTCTGCATCTAAAAAAATTACTGATCCAAACGAACGTAAGGTTAATGACCGGTTGAAAAAGTTATATGCGGCAATTGAAACTAACGGTAAAGAAAATAAATATGCGGGTAGTGGAACCGCACCTGACCTTAACAAATATGATGTTAACATTTCACAGTTGGAAGCCTTATTACAGCAGGTCCAGCGTCCTTCTGTAGATACAAATCCTGAAATGAAGCAGATTGAATCTGTACTGGATAAAGTTCTT
>JBJMLT010000165.1:0-2628 GCA_045805165.1 Flavisolibacter sp. | reverse complement strand
GAATCTGAAATAAAGAGTTTATTGGATAATGAAAGAAATGAAACGGATATCGAAAATAAAATGATAAAAGATAATTTGTTTAATCTTTCCAGAGATCCTAATAAGGTCTATATGCAGCCGCCAACTAAAGATCCTGTCCCGTATTTGAATTTCAGTGATCTGGATAATATGCTTGTAAAGCTTAAAGTTACAACAGAGGAATTTCAGAAATTAATAAATAATCCAAACAAAGTAAATAATGGACAATTGAAGCAATTGAATGAATTATTATATAAAGCAGAAGGGAAATTGATCTATTTAAATGGACTTCCACGAAGACCGTGGTATAAGCATGAAATTTATGCTCCCGGATTATATACAGGTTATGGCGTTAAAACACTTCCGGGTATAAGAGAAGCTATAGAGCAACGGAACTGGAAAGAAGCTCAGGAAAATATTTTAATTGTTACTAATGTTCTGGATTCTTATAATAACCAGGTGAAACAGGCAGCCAATTTATTAAATAAGGCTTCTTTCTAAATGCATTTTAAGAATGCGCTGTTCCCATGGTATCTTTAATATTTTAGAAATTAATTGAATAGTGAAATTGCCGGACAGCTTTTTGAATTCGTTACAGAACTTGAATGGTTTTGATAGAAATTCTTTTATTCGTGCGCATGAACAGCCAGAACAGCTTACTTCCATTCGAATTAATCCTTTTAAAATAGATAAGCCAGATTCTTCAGAAAATGATGTGATGAACCGGACTTTATTTTTTCCTGATGGTAAAGTCAGTTGGTGCAAAAATGGATTTTATTTAAAGCAAAGGCCTTCATTTACTTTCGATCCTCTTTTTCATGCAGGATGCTATTATGTACAGGAAGCTTCGAGTATGTTCCTGGAAGAAATATTTATCCAATTAATTGATCCGGGCCAAACCATAAAAGTTCTGGATGCATGCGCCGCTCCGGGAGGTAAATCAACGCATATCCTATCTCTCATTTCTAAAGAAAGTATTTTAGTCGCCAATGAAGTAATAAGATCAAGGAGTCAGATATTATCGGATAATATTATAAAATGGGGATGTGCAAATGCAATAGTTACAAATAATGATCCTTCAGCATTTAAAAAGATTCCAGGATATTTTGATGTAATTGTAGTTGATGCGCCATGCAGCGGAAGTGGATTGTTTCGAAGAGATGAAGAAGCACTAAATGAATGGAGCCTTAATAATGTTCAATTATGTTGCCAGAGGCAACAACGCATTCTTGCAGATATACTTCCCGCGCTAAAAGAGGATGGGTTGCTAATCTATTCAACGTGTTCTTATTCAAAAGAAGAAGATGAAGACATACTTGCCTGGCTTGTTACTAATATGGAAATGCAAAATGTACGGTTAAACATACCTGATGAATGGAATATAGTTAAGTCATCGATCGGGAATTTTGGCGAAGCCTATAGGTTCTATCCGGATAGATTGAAAGGCGAAGGTTTTTTCATTTCTTGTTTTCGAAAGAAGAAAACCACAAATGAAAGGTTTAAAAATAAAGAAAGAAAGGTGGATAAAATACCACAGGTAAATGCCTCTGTCATAAAGGAATGGTTAAACGCAGATCAGCTGGAATTGGTTGACGCTAATGGAAAATATTTTGCCGGTACATATAATTTAATAAAAGAATACTCCTTTCTGAAATCTGCATTGAATTGTATTTATAATGGAATTGAAATAGGGCAGGTTCTAAAAAACAAATTGGTTCCTTCTCATGCCCTTGCCTTATGTAATTATCTCAAAGCTGAAAGTCCATTACTTCAGCTGGATTATGAAAATTCCATTAAATATTTGCAACGTCAGGAAATTAAGGTGTCCACCCAAACAAAGGGTTGGCACGTCGTCAGTTATAATAAATATCCTATTGGGTGGGTCAATATCTTAAATAACAGGATCAATAATTATTATCCTAAACAATTGCGTATATTAAAGCAAACGGTTAAATCCTGATCGAAATACAATATTTTCCAATTTTTACCGTATTAGCCATTGGGGTGCAAGGAAGTAAATGTGTAATACATTAATAACAAGTGTGGTTCTGTGGCTATAGTATATGAGAAATAAGTAGCATATTTGTATACTGTTTCACATTTGCATAGTACAGAACTGTGAAAAACAAATATATCCAAATGAAAAGGTCCTTTTTATTATCAATTGCTCTTTTTTATTGCATTGCCATTTTTGCCCAGAATGATCTGATAATACAAAGCAATAATAAAGGCTTGTACCTGGCTCATGTGGTTACTCCAAAGCAAAATTTTTATTCTATTGGCAGGTTATATAATGTTTCACCTAAAGAGATTGCATCTTTTAACAATCTGGATATGACGAAGGGGCTGGTTATTGGCCAAACTCTTATGATCCCATTGAATTCAAAGAATTTTAATCAATCTAAAAATAGTGGACGTCCTGTTTATTATACAGTTGAAGAAAAGGAAGGTCTTTATAAAATAAGTAACAAGAACAATAAGGTATTAATGGCCAATCTTAGAAAATGGAATAAGCTTAATAATGATAACCTTTCTGCAGGCGAAAAATTGATCGTTGGTTATTTGGTTTCTCCCCAGGCTAATAATATTATCGTAGCTAATGCAGTTTCT
>JBJMLT010000164.1:0-4009 GCA_045805165.1 Flavisolibacter sp. | reverse complement strand
TTAATATAACATGATCGTAATGGAATTGAATGGGAATTATATTCGAAACAACCGAAATATATTCCTGGATAGCTATTTTTAAACCTTTGCGTGATAGGGAAGATGGCAATAAGTCCCTTGCAATGGTACGCATGCGATCAATTACTTCGTCTATTTGATTGGTCGCTTCCTTTAATTGAAGCCTGTCTATTTCACTTACAGAATCCACAGAATCTATCCTAAACTTAATAACGGATAAAATAGGTCCCATTTCATCGTGAAGGTCAGCGGACATTCGGGCTCTTTCTGTTTCCAGGGTAGTGATTTCAGCCAAAATATTTAACCGTTGCAATTCCAGGTTTTTTCTTTGATGTCTTATTGTTGATATAATAAATATGATGATAATAACACCAACAATAGGTACTGAAATTAATAATGCAGTAAAGATGGTTGCTTCTTGGGTATCCATAAAAAAGCGTATGCGTAAATTAAATTGATAAATAAATTGAGCCATTCCAGGATAGCAGCCACTTGGAAAAGAAATTTTGTACTTCTATTTAAACCAAATAACCAAAAAGCATGAAGAATTACACTAAGAGTAAAGTATAGGATGAATCCGGAATAGATCCAAAATAAGGGTTGACGACGCAAAGGTGTTGCATCTTGAATTAGTAAATAATTAAGAGATGAAATGCTCATCAGTACAATACAAAATGAATAAAAAATATTAAAATAAAATACAGGTTCACTAGGTTTATTTATATAGACCATATTTATCATCCAGGCAACTGTAAATAATATCATTAGAGTTACAAACATTTTTCTCCTTAAAATGATATTGTCCATTTTCATAAAAAACCAGGTAATCATTAATGCTTCCAGTAAGAAATAAATATTATTATTCAAAATGGAAAAATGCCCTTTCCAGATCAATAGCCGGCTAATCACCTCATTGATACTACCGATCCATATTAAATAAATGAAAGGATGGTAATTGTTTTTTATATGACTATACCTGATGAGGGCAATGAACCCTGGAATAAATATGGAATAACTGGAAAGGGCTGCGATCATTGACATCAAAAATACAGTTACGGATTTAATGGTGAGCTAGGCGCACAGGCTGGTGGACAAATAGAGCCCGCTTCGCCTACGGTACCGGAATTAGAGTTCACAGCCGTAGCATCCGAAGGCAGGATGTCATTTCCCGATGCGTCTGTGCCCACAATTACCAATCTTAATTGTAATTGCGGATCAAAAGAATAATACACCCTGATCCCTGTACAACCGGTTTGCTTTAAAATCTGATCAAAAATGTCCCTGTTAAATGATTCTGCATTAGGTAAATTCACCTGGTTAGCTAATACGCCTTTTAGAAGATCGTCTTTTAAACTCCGATAAGAAGCGACCATTTGAATTGCCTGATTCAGTGGAATGTTGTGCTGGCCCATAAATAAAAATTTAAATGAGGTTAAAATTGTAAGGTGAAGATTACAGGGGATTAATACAACCGTATTTATACAGTAAAATCAAAAATCTTTTTAATAAAACTTCCTGAAAAAGATAAATTACTTGTTCAATTGGTTATTCAATTTTTTTTACAGTGTAAATACAATGATAAGATTTCAAAAACTCTCCTAGTTCTGTATTTTTACACTTGTTGGATTGTTTATATCCATGTATCTTTTAAAAGAAAAATTCAGCAAGATCAAACTGTTTATCCATGCGACCAATTAAATCGACCACTCATGGTCCACTTGTGTTTATTCCCTCTTTGCCGAAGGCTTATAATGGTCCAGTACTTAAAGGAAGTGAACCCTTTTTTTGTGATCGTGAATTTGGATGGATGGTGATCCAGGAATTTTCCAAAGAAAAATTTAGCATTTGTTACAGCGTATTAAAATTGTTGCAAAAAATGATTTTTCAATTCAGGGAGGGCAACTGGTTGCGGGTACTTTTTGCTATGGAAGGGGAAATACACTGTAAAATGCGATCTTCTCATTTTCAACTGCTTCCACTGCAGTATCAGTTTATATGGGCGCCAGGACAGGAACAGTGTTTTACCTTTAAAAAAGGCAGGCAGTATCAAATCTTTTCCTTGAGACTGGAAGCTGATTGGGTTCAGAAATTACTTCCTGAATTTCCGCATGGAAATTTTCCACAAAGAAAAAGGAAAGGATGGGCTTTGCCTCAACAGCAACAATCCATCCGGGATATTCTATCCGCTTCTTATCCCTCTTATGGCCAATCCTTTTTTATAGAAACAAAAATCAGGGAACTCATTTTTTCACTACTTATTCCATCGTCGGAACCAGTCAGCGGCGCATATCGGGTCAGCGAGAGAGAATTTGGCCAGGTTATGCTGGCAGACCAATTAATTTTACACAATTTAAAAGTGCACTATACCATTCCGGAATTAGCTGAAAAAGTAAAAATGGGCGAGATGCGATTGAAGTCTGCTTTTAAGCAAGTCATTGGATCAGGACCATTTGAACGATTGAGGGAAGCTAGACTTCATAAAGCCGCTTCCTTACTCATAGAAACCGATATGCAGGTGAAAGTGATTTTCCGAGAAGTAGGCTATGAAAGCATTACCGGGTTTATCGATGCATTCAGGGACCGTTTTGGTATGGCTCCCACACAATATCGAAAAAAATACAAACCAGTTGACTAATTTTTAAATACGGCAGTAAGAACTGAAATTTCTTAGGCCTATCTATTTTATTTTCAATTTTACGAAAGCATAAACAAGATCAAACGAAAGGCACAAGTTTCAATTAGGGATATATCCTAAGATTACTTCAAACTTTATATTTATTAAAATCTTATGTTATCCAAGATATCTGCAACAATCAATTTATTCAGTTATATTCTTATTCTACTATTCTCGTATGCTGCTATAAGTAAATGGTTGGATTATCCTCAGTTCCTGGCCCAATTAGGGCAATCTCCATTATTAACGCCGTTTGCTATCTGGATCGGAGTCTCCATTCCATCATTAGAATTGATCATTTGTTTTTTGCTAATCATCGAACCATTGCGCTTGTGGGGATTGTATGCCAGTTATTTACTACTGTTGCTTTTTACAGGTTATATTTTCGTCCTTACTCATTTTAGCGAATATGTCCCTTGTTCGTGCGGAGGGATTTTACAAAACTTATCCTGGAAAGGACACCTATGGTTCAATCTATTCTTTGCCTTGGGGACTGCGATCGTTATTTTACTTTATTATAAAAGAGAGCATCTTAAAAATTTTTATTGCAATAAAACAGGGGTTGCTGAAAACCTGAAACAGAGTAAGCGCATTTTTTAATTTTTAAAATTTATATATGAAACAAAGACATTTGTTTTTTATAGCCACTTTAGTGATCTCCATGGCCGCAGCTATTTTCACAAGGGCTACTAAGCCTTTTGCAGGCCCCTATGGTGTTGAAGGGGGAGTTTGTAAAGCTGCTACGATTAATGAAAGCAATTGTACGGTGCGATCCGATGGAACGGTTTGTACGGTAACATTTCCAGATTTAACACAAGGCAATACAGCATACAATAGCGGACCTACCACTTGTGCAGATATTTTACGTCATCCTTAAATCTTCTAAAATTGGAGGCATTGGCCTCCAATTTTTTATCAGTCATAGTATGAAGCGGCCTTTAACTATTCTGGTTATATTTTTTTTAATTTCAATCATCCTTATCTCAATCCTATATGGTTGGTCCTTACGGATCAATCATGGAAATAATTCTTTTCGAAGATTATTTCCTCCTCATATTTTATCTAAAGAAACCATCATGGACCTCCATGTCAACTCTTATTATATAGCGGGTGCCACCCCCCACCATATCTACTTAGGAAACCCTACAACACCTTTGCAATTATTGACAATCCCTTACGATTTTTCAAATCCTCAAACCATCGTATTACCTATAAAAGGATCTATAAATTTGAGAACTCCTCAGTTCATTGTTGATTCTCCCTATTATTTCTTATTGGATGGGAGAGCGCCGCTGCTGATGACTGGAGAATTGTACG
>JBJMLT010000163.1:0-3728 GCA_045805165.1 Flavisolibacter sp. | reverse complement strand
TTTTCCGGCAGTTTAGCTTCCATAGATCTACGTAATAGCCATTTGGTCCAACCATTATGTATTTTCAATTCAGGGGGAACAGAAAAAACAAAAGTTACCAGTTCATGATGCAAAAAGGGAAGACGAACCTCTGTGCCATGTGCCATACTATTTCTATCTGCAATGCGTAATAATTCATCTAAGCCATTCACAAAAGTATTATAATACAAAGCTCCATTAAGATCAAATGCAGAAGGAGTAGAATAATAAAGTGAACGCTTTTGCGAAAAAGCAAATTCCTTATTAAGGTCAGAATTGCGGAATGCTTTTTTTGATTTCCTAGTTTGCTGCAATGCTGCAGAGAGATCAGGAAATAATGAGGATACTTTTTCTCTGATGCCAAAAGGAAGTTTATTACCTGAAACCTTCCGTGCCATTTTCAATTCACCAGATCTATAAAGCTTTCTTTTTCTATACAACTCTATCCAGTACCATTTATAATATTTCAGATACCCGGCGAGCAATTCATCTGCACCCTGGCCATCCAATAATACAGTTACGCCATGTTGCTTTGCCAACTCATATACTTTGAATTGTGCCAATGGGCTGGCAGATGCCACAGGTTCTTCCTGATGCAACATTACCCGTTGCATAAGTTCAGGAATTTCTTTTTCATCAATAGTTACCGTATAATGCTCCAGTCCGAATTTATTAGCTACTTCTGAAGCATAGGTTGATTCATCTTTATTAAACCCGGGGAAGGAGGCCGTAAAACATTTATGGCTATAAGAAGCATTCCCTATTTTATCACACATGGCAACAATAGCCGAGCTATCCAATCCTCCGCTTAAGCTTGTTCCTACCGAAACATCACTTCTTAAACGATGCTTTATAGAAAGGGAAAATAAATGATCTAATTTATCTATTGCGTCTTGTTCGGTTATACTATTGATTGCAGGAAATATTTGCCAGTATTTCTCTATTATGATCTGGTTTGTATTAAAAGAATAAATAAGGAAAGAAGCAGGCGGCAACTTATAAATGTTCTGATAAAATGTTTCCTGAGGATCACTGGGATTGCTTGTATAACTTATAGAAAGGAAATTGTACAAAAGCGCGGTATTGACTTCTTTTGGCGCCCCTAATTGCCAAAGGCCGTTTAATTCCGAACTAAAAAGCAATTGTGTGTCATCAGTATAATAGAAAAAGGGCTTTTCACCCATTCTGTCTCTTGCAGCGAACAATATTTGTTCCTGTTGATCCCAGATTGCAAATGCAAACATGCCATCCAATTTATGAAGGCAGTCTTTTCCCATATCATGATAACAAGCTACTAAAACCTCAGCATCTGAATGGCTGTTGAATTGATATCCTTTCTGCACCAACTGATCCCTCAATTCTAAATAATTATAGATCTCACCATTAAAAATTAAAACGTACCTATTAAGAAAAAACATAGGCTGAGATGCTTTTTCAGAGAGGTCAATGATCTTTAATCTTCTGTGCCCAAGAGCAACTGTTTGAGATAAATTGATCCATATATTTTCTTCATCCGGACCTCTGTGAGACAGGCAACGTGTTGCTTTTTTTATACCTTGTTCTATTTCTGGTAAAGGCTGATGGGAAAGAATGCCTGCTATTCCGCACATGGGTTATTTTTCAGAATATTGAAAAGGAAGTCTTGCTTCTACATTATCCCATGCCATAACGAGGTCTGCACCCGTACCTGATTTTTCAAATACCATTGTAAAGTATTCAATGGACTGCTCTTTTTGTTGAACAGGGATAACAAATTTATATAAGTCTTTTTTGGGATCTTGTTTTAATCCCCAGCAATCCAGATTACCATTAAATACGATGGTCCATTTATCTGCCTGCGGAATGCAGTATAATACATAACGGCCGGCGGCGATGGTTTTATTTTGAATGGTAACCGGTTGAAACAATTCCATTTCTGTAGCTTCATTAGCACCCAGCCTCCAACGGTCTCCAAATTTAATAAGAGAGCCAAATATTTTTCTTCCCTGTTTCTGTGGCCGGCTATAAATGATCCTTGCTACAGGAAGCCGGGTAGTTTTATTATCCATTTTTAAAATGGGATAATCATTTGGTAAATAGCTCATATCCATTGGGGATATATCTACAGTCTCATATGGATTAGCAGATTGTCCTTTAAATATATTGCTATCCTTAATAATTGGTATCCTGGACAGAGAATTGGTTTTTGTATCGGTACATGCAAGTAATACCGATAATAAAATAACAGAACAGAGATATTTCATAGCGAAAAAATAAGGGATTATTTTAGAATTTCATTAATGAGGTCGGGAATGGTTTTTTAAGTCAAAAGTTAAAAGTTAAAAGTTAAAACCGTGAATCGTCAATCGTCAATCGTGAATGATCTGGAATCGGGGGGTCGTGAATAAGTCAAAACTAAGAGATGAAAGAGGGAAAAGAGACAAAAGAGAGGTACTTAAGTAAATTATGGAGGGAGGTAGATAGATATGGCATATTTGGTGGTTAGCATTTTAATGTTAAAGGATAGGTATGAAATGGGTATTTGTAGGGTCATAGTTGAAGAATTAATGACTGTGTAATAGATAGGACCTAAATAATGAACGCTTTTAATCGGGAATGTGAACGCTTTTAATCGGGAATGTGCGGGAATTGGGAATTGGGAGAAAGCTGCTAGCTACTAGCTGCTAGCTGCAAGACTTTAATGCAGTTTGTTTTATAGGTTTTGACATTCGTTGTCAAAAATAATTAATGCAGTTTTAATAATTAATAATAAATAATTAATAAAACAATTTGGATTAAGAGAAAGGCAGAGGTAAAGAACTTTTAGGTTTTGATTTTTAACTTTTGACTTATTCCCAATGTTATTCCTGCCATTTTCCTAATCCGTCTCTTACAACCTCGGGTTGAATGGAAGTATAATCGATGATGGTTGAAGGAACTATACCTCCAATCCCTGCATCTATTACGATGTCGACAATGTGCCCGAATTTCTCATTGATAATTTCAGGGTCTGTATATTCTTCTACATAATCACCCGGTAAAGTTGCACTTAGAATTGGATTGCCTAATTCTTTAACTATACAACGTGCGATCTTGTTATCCGGAATTCGAATACCAACGGTATCTTTTTTTGTTTTCAATATTCTTGGAACTTCTCTGCTTGCCTTTAATATGAATGTATATGGACCCGGCAAGTGTTGCTTTAATGATCTGTAAACTGAAGTTTCTAACTGCCTGGCATATCTACTCAAATCGCTAAGGTCATAACATACAAACGAAAGGTTTGCTTTCTCAGGAGCTATATTTTTTATTCTGCAGATGCGCTCAATCGCCTTCTGTTGAAATATATCGCATCCCAGACCATAGATAGTGTCTGTAGGATAAATTATAATACCACCTTCTTTCAAAATACTAACCACCTGCCTTATCAATCTTTCCTGCGGATCTAAAGGATGTACATGTATGAGCATAGCTGCAACAAGTAATACTTGTGGGTTTACTTTTGCAAAAATCATTCTTTACTATTATTCCCTCCTGTTTATACTACTCTGAATTAATTAATGATTTTACCAATCCAGAACATATACTACACACTCCATTTGCCGAAAGAAAAAAAGTATCATTTGAAGAATTGCAACTACTTGATAGTCAGTCTGATGAATTTGTTAAATCTTACATAATTGACCAGCTTGTTATCTTCTCTTTAATAAACTCTGGCACATTTTTCTGAT
>JBJMLT010000162.1:0-2554 GCA_045805165.1 Flavisolibacter sp. | reverse complement strand
ACAGGAATTTTTCGTACACCCTGAACTAGCAAAATACATCCAAGAATAATTGCTATTAAGAGGGCTATTTCAATAATAAATATTAGAATTTGTCCAGATCGTGTTGATTTTGCTACAAGTTCCTGACCAAAAGCTCTTGGCAAACGACCAAGTATTCCAATCATAATGATCAAAGAAGTACCATTTCCCAGACCTTTATCCGTGATCTTTTCACCCATCCACATTACAAACATGGTTCCAGCGATCAGTAATAAAACTGTACTTAGCCAGAAATAAGGTGCAAAGCTTTCTGTTATCCCGCCACTTTGAGAAGTAATGGTTCGTAAATAAGCAACATAAGCCGAAGCCTGAACTGCTGTTACTCCAATGGTTAGATAACGCGTCCATTGATTGATCTTTTTGCGCCCGCTTTCTCCTTCTTTTTGCATTTTTTGAAATTGAGGCACCAAAACGGTCATCAATTGAATGAAAATGGATGCAGATATATAAGGCATGATGCCCAACGCAAATATGGAAGCCTGTAAAAATGCGCCTCCTGAAAATGTATCTATAAGGCCCAGCATGCCATTTTTAGAACCTGACATTTGCTGGCTCAGTTTAGAAGCATCTATACCGGGAAGTACAATAAAAGTGCCTATCCGGTATATAAAAATGAGAAGCAAAGTATATAAGATCTTGCTCCGCAAATCTTCTATGCTCCAGATATTCTTAAGTGTTTTAATTAAATTTTTCACGGAAAAAGTTTACTTCTATAAACAAAAAAAGACGCAATTGATGCGCCTTGCAATTTACTGAAAATTACTTCACTAATTCTACTGAGCCACCAACTGTTTCAATAGCTTGTTTAGCTTTGTCACTAATAGCGTTAACCTTGAAAGTAAATTTAGTTTTTAATTCTCCGTTACCAAGAATCTTAACCCGGTCGGTCTGACTGATCAATCCGTTAGTATATAGGTTTTCTAATGTAAACTCTGTAATACCATATTTTTCAATTAATTGATCGATCTGGCCAAGATTAAAGACTTTATATTCAATTCGGTTAATATTCTTGAACCCGCGTTTTGGAACCCGGCGCTGAATAGGCATCTGTCCGCCTTCATGGGCTCTTTTTCTTTTATAACCAGCCCGGCTTTGTCCGCCCTTGTTTCCTTTTGTAGATGTTCCACCATGTCCTGATCCTTCCCCGCGACCTAATCTTTTCTCTTTGTGTACAGCGCCCTTTGCCGGGCGTAATTCGTGTAATTTCATTTTTTTGATTTTTACTTAACGGGGTATCTCCCCTCGCTTAATTAATTAAAACTGAAAATATAAAATGCAGAAAATTGTTGATTGTATTAGTACATTTTAATTTTCATTATGCATTACAATTGTTCAACAGAGACCATATGCTCCACCTTCCTGACCATCCCTAGTATTTGAGGAGTAGCCTCTACTTCTTTAGTTGCATTCAATTTATTCAAACCTAATGCCTTCAGAGTTTCTTTCTGACGCGAAGGTCTGTCAATCGGACTTTTAACTAAAGTTATTTTTATCTTTTTCATATCATCTATTTGAAAGTAAATTAATCCAATGGTGAACTTTCAACATTCAATATTATCTATTGACCATTGACGATTCCCGTAACTTATTGCCCATTAAATACTTTTTTCAATCCAATTCTTCTTGTCTTAGCCACTGTTATTGGTTCACGTAAAAGAGCCAAAGCTTTAAATGTAGCCTTAACCACATTATGAGGATTAGCGGAACCAAGCGACTTTGCAAGAACGTCTGTAACGCCTGCGCTCTCTAATACTGCACGCATGGAACCTCCGGCAATTACACCTGTTCCGTGTGCAGCTGGTTTAATTAAAACCTTGGCAGCACCTTCTTTGGCTAGTTGATCATGTGGAATTGTCCCATGCATAACCGGAACCTTAATTAGATTTTTCTTAGCATCTTCAATTCCTTTTGTAATAGCTTCCTGAACCTCTTTTGCCTTACCCAGGCCATGTCCTACTACTCCATTCTCATTTCCAACTACTACCAGTGCAGAAAAGCTGAAAGTTCGACCACCCTTGGTTGTTTTTACAACACGGTTGATTGCAACAACTTTTTCTTTTAATTCAAGATCACCTGCTTTTACTCTGTTTAAATTAGCTTTTGCCATTGTACTATTTAGTAATTACGTTTATTAAAAATTAGAATACCAGGCCACCTTCTCTTGCTCCATCGGCAATCGCTTTTACACGACCATGATAAAGATTTCCACCTCTGTCAAATACTACGTTTTCTATACCCAGTTCTTTAGCTTTTCGTGCAATTGCCTGACCAACTAATTTGCTCATTTCTATCTTAGTTCCTTTCTGTGCCTGAATATCCTTGTCCCTTGAGGATGCTGATGCCAGAGTAACTGCTTTATCATCATCAATTAGTTGACAATAAATTTCTGCATTACTGCGAAAAACAGACAAACGGGGATTTTGTGCCGTCCCAGAAATTTTTCTTCTGATACGATACCTGATATTTTGTCTTCTTGTCGTTTTAGCGTTTGTTCTCATTTTTATTCTGTTTATTT
>JBJMLT010000161.1:0-3788 GCA_045805165.1 Flavisolibacter sp. | reverse complement strand
TTCACTCCACCAGGGGTCTTCACCGCCCGGCCTTGTGCGCAGAGAGACCCCGGGATATTATTTCAGGACGAAACATCCGTAAAGACCCCGGGTCGAGAATAAAGCTAGCCTTTTATAAATACAGTTCAAACAGCTTGGCAAATTGACTTACAATCTTACAACAAAAAGGAAAATGGTATCTGCAACCAATAAAATAATTTTATGAAAATAAATACGATTGAAGAAATTGAACATAAATTAAAACTTTCTAATGGGCTCGAAGTTGTGGAAAAAGAAATTAAAAAGTTGTTTACAGAAATCGGGCAAGCTCAATCTATTGCAGATTCCGAAGAGAAATTTAAAGAATTAGCAAATTTTCAATTTGTATTAGCTAAAGCTGTTTTTAAGGAAGGATTGAGCGTTCCAGCATTTTTAAGACAGTTTATATATGACTTTGACAGGATAGACGATGTCCTTGTAAAAAAGAAAGAGTTCGAAAAAATTAAGTCGGGCTATTATAATATTTAATAAATTATTGCTTTTTAATAAATAGATCGATTTCAATCATTTCCACTATTTTCATTCCCAATTTCTATCCATTCAATAATCCATGCCTAAAGTAATTCGCATATTGAACCGGCTGGCTGTAGGCGGACCTGTATTGAATGCTACCTATTTAACCAGGTATCTTCAACCGGATTTTGAGACCATACTCGTGGTGGGAGAAAAGGAGGAACATGAGAAAAGTGCGGAATATCTTACTGAACAATTGGGGATCAATTATGTTACAATACCCGGAATGGGAAGATCCATTAACCCTGCTAGCGATTATGTAGCTTATCAAAAATTAAAAAGACTGATAAAGGATTTTAAGCCGGACATTGTGCATACGCATGCGGCAAAACCCGGTGCATTAGGAAGGCTTGCCGCTTCATCAATGAAAGTGCCGGTGATAATACATACATTTCATGGACATGTATTCCATTCTTATTTTAATTCCATTAAAAGCAACTTCTTTATAAATACTGAGCGGTATCTCGCTACAAAAAGCAAAGCTATAATAGCAATAAGTGAACAGCAGAAGAAAGAGCTGGTGTTTGATTTTAAAATAGCTCCTGAAAAGAAGTTCCGTGTAATACCATTAGGCTTTGACCTGGAGAAATTCCATACAGACCAGGAAGAAAAGAGAAATAAGTTCAGAACAGAGTTCAATGTTCAGGATAATGAAATTGCAATAGGCATCATTGGGCGGCTCGTACCAATAAAAAATCATTATTTATTCCTGAAAGCTATCCGTCATATACTTACAAATAGTCCTAAAAAAATTAAAGCATTTATCATTGGTGATGGAGAAACACGTAAAGATTTGGAAAATGTAGCCAGGGAAGTAAACATACCATTCACTACTGAGGAAAGTGCCTTTCATGATCAGCCTCTTGTTTTTACTTCATGGAGAAGTGATGTCGATGTAATAAATGCGGGCCTGGATATTGTTTGTCTTACCTCCTTTAATGAAGGAACTCCAGTAAGTCTTATAGAGGCACAGGCAGCCAATAAGCCAATCGTTTCAACAAGAGTTGGAGGAATTTCCGATATTGTAGTGGAAGAAGAAACAGCATTGCTTGCAGATGTTGAGGATACTGAGAAATATTGCGATCATCTTTTACGTCTTGTTCAGGATGATGCGTTGCGATGTAAGCTTGGCAGGAACAGCAGGGAGCATGTCATGAATAAATTCAGTTATCACAGGCTGGTAACTGATATGGCGGCACTTTATTTCGAACTATTGAATACTAACCAAAAATAAATATGTTCTTTTTTAAGAAAAAGAATACTACTGAAACGGATCTTTCATGGGTAGGAACTGATATCCATTCCCATTTAATTCCAGGTATCGACGATGGCGCCCAGAATATGGACGCCTCTATGGAATTGATAAAGGGAATGGCGAACTTCGGATATAAGAAACTTATAACTACGCCTCATATTTTATGGGAATTGTATCCTAATACACCTGAAATTATTAGGAGCGGATTAAATAATGTAAGGGATAAAATAAAAGAAAAAGGATTAGCAATAGAGATTGAAGCCGGCGCGGAATATTTTATGGATGAACACCTGGAGCAGCTATTGGAAAAGAGATCCCGTTTGCTTACTATCAAAGGAAATATGGTGCTGGTGGAATTCTCTATGGTGACGATACCGATGGACCTGAAGAAAATATTGTTTGAGCTGCAGATCCAGAATTATGAACCCATACTGGCGCACCCTGAACGCTATGTTTATTTTGAAAGGCAAAAGGAATTCTTTACCGAGCTGAAAACCTTTGGCTGCCTTTTTCAATTGAATATGTTATCATTAACTGGCTATTATGGACCATCAGTGCAGGAATTAGCTGAATATCTGGTGAAGAATAACTTTTACGATTTTGTTGGATCAGATCTTCATAATGAACGGCATCTGGAAGCATTAAAAAAAGTTTCCCTTTCCGGCCATTTTAAAAAATTAAAGGACTCAGGAAGAATCAGGAATGCCCAGTTGTGAATAGAAAACAACAGACTACCTGTATTTGCTTTTATGCCATTTTTCAATTTCAGGGAATGCAATTCTGAACCAGGCTGTATATAATTCAGGAGAGTTTTCTAACTCTGATTTAATAGTATTTAAGTCTATAAGTCTACATTCAGCAACTTCTTCCGGATTCCATTGGATATTTCCATCATATTCTCCTGCAAATACATGATCAAATTCATGTTCTATCATATCATTCTCAACTTTCGACTTATAAGTAAAAACAAAGATCTTTTGCAGAGTAGTCGATATTCCTAACTCTTCGAATAATCTTCTTTGGGACGCATCCTCCACTGATTCTCCAGGCTTCGGATGGCTGCAACAGGCATTTGTCCATAAACCAGCACTATGGTATTTTTCTAATGACCTTTTCTGCAGAAGCATTTTGCCTTCCTTATCAAATATAAAAACGCTAAAGGCCCTGTGCAATAAGCCCTTCCGGTGCACCTCCATTTTTTCCATTACACCAACGAATTCATCATTCTCATTAACCAGGATGATTTGTTGCAAACTCAAACTATTTATAAATTATAAGAGAAGCAGCTAGTTGCAAGCTACTAGCTGCAAGACTTTAATGCAAATTGCGTTATGATTCGCTACTTGTCAACTTGTCAACTTGTCAACCTGTCAACTATAAATTCCCTTTACACACCACTCCCCATCATCCCGCATACTCATTAATCACATTCACCAGCGTATTCGCTTGTACTACTCCCGATTGCCTCCACTTCACCTGTCCGTTCTTGAATAATATTAATGTAGGCACTCCCTGTATTTGATAATGTTCTGCCGCTTCACGGTTCTTATCTACATCAATTTTAATTATGGTCGCTTTATCTCCCAGCTGCTCTTTTGCCTGCTTTAATATGGGAGCCATCATTTTGCAAGGGCCACACCATTCAGCTGAAAAATCGGCTAATACCGTTTTACCTGACTGTATTAATTCCCTGAAATTTCCCATATAGAACCATTTGAAGTTTAAAGTTACAATAGTGTGCCAGTTTTATGTGGATAAACTTGTTTATAAATAGTGTGATTTCAAAACTGAAATAATGATGAGAAGGAATAACGATTGTACTTCATTTATTATGAGAAATATTGATCACCTTACGCAGGAAGAAAAACAACATTACATTAAATGCGATTGCGGTGAATATGTAGATATGAGGGATCTTTCAGACGTCTTTTCACATTTGCACGGCATTGATATACAGGAACCTGAATGGATCTATTCAATT
>JBJMLT010000160.1:0-11815 GCA_045805165.1 Flavisolibacter sp. | reverse complement strand
CCATATCAAAGCCAACTCAAAGCCAACTATAAGCCAACCCCGACCCTTACCACATAAATCGATCTAACATTAATATGCTAACTCCTAAATAAGGATTTTCTATTTTATCATTTTGGTATTGAAATTTGAAATTGAGAATTTCATGAAAATCTCATTCACGATCCCCCCGATTCACGGAAATTGACGATTGACGATTCATGCTGGAAATATCAACCGGAAAGCCTTTTTTAATAACCTGATCTGAATCTTTTCGGCTGTTTCTACAGGATCGCCATCGATATGCATAGGTGCGAATTTAGGATTACGAATGTTTAATTCATCAGTCTGAAAATATAGAACATTAGCTTCTTCGTCTATTAACTCGAGTTGCTGCAATTCATTATATCCACCCACCTGTTTCATAGCTTCATAAAGCATGCTTAATTTGTTTTGTTTGGTCATTACAACTATGTCAATCAATCCATCCGTTAGTTTCGCTTTTGGGGCAATAGTAAAATGATTTCCAAACTGGTTACTATTCGCAATGCTTATAAATAAAGCATCAGTCCTGATCTCCTTATTATTATTGGAAAGAATAAATGGATATGTTTTGGCAGTAAGAAAATTGGAAATTGTTTTCCTGATGTAAGTGATCAGGCCTCTATTAGGATCATTTGCAAAATCCTGAGCTACCTTGGCATCGAATCCTAATCCGCAAAGCATACAGGCAAAAGTTTTATTCACCATAAACGCATCTGTCCAAACGCTTTTACCATGAAAAATTATGTCCAGCGCTTTCTCCGTACTCTTTGGAATAGATGCGCTGAAAGCCAGTCCATTTCCTGAACCGCAAGGAATGATTCCAAATTGTACATTCAATTTTCGAAGACTGTTCACCACCTGATTTATTGTACCATCTCCACCTGCAATAACAACGTCTGTTATTTTTTGTTCATTAATTATGGGCACTAAAAAACTATAATTGCCGCTTTCAACGGAAGGATAAATTGAAAATGGCATTCCAGCACCGGTAGTTTTAGCTTTAATAATGTCTTTTGTAGATTTTTTATTTCCGGTTCCAGAAATTGGGTTGACAATATATAACAGCCTCCGTTTCATTTCACCGCAATAATAATGCTTTGTAACTTTTCTGATACAGCTTTCAGCTATCGGCTGTCGGCCATCAGCAATCTGCAGTCTAAATTCACTTCCTAATAGCTTCCAAAACTTTTTGTTAAGTCTCTTCCATCACTTCCGCCGCCGTTTTAATTAATGTACCTTTGCACACCCTTAACCGGGACAGGTTGAATGGTTAATTATGTTAATAAGTACCCTTCAATATAATTAGATCGAATTATAAGATTTATGGATATTAGAAATATAGCAATAATAGCTCACGTTGACCATGGAAAGACCACCCTGGTAGATAAAATATTACATGCCACAAAGGTATTCCGCGATAACCAGGAAACCGGTGAACTGATAATGGATAGCAACGATCTTGAAAAAGAACGCGGCATCACCATATTCAGTAAGAATGCGGCTGTTGTTTATAAGGGAGTAAAGATCAATGTTATTGATACCCCTGGCCACGCCGACTTTGGTGGTGAGGTAGAAAGAGTATTGAAAATGGCCGATGGAGTTATACTACTTGTAGATGCTTTTGAAGGTCCAATGCCTCAAACGCGATTTGTATTGCAGAAAGCGCTTCACCTTAACCTGAAACCTATTGTTGTAATTAATAAAGTGGATAAGCCTAATTGCAGACCTGGTGAAGTTCATGAAGCCGTTTTTGAATTATTCTTTAATCTTGATGCAACAGAAGAACAACTGAATTTCCCTACTTTTTATGGATCAGGGAAAAATGGATGGTTCAATGATAGCTTAACTCCAGGCGATGGAATAACTCCACTTCTTGATGGAATTTTAAAATATGTTCCTGCTCCTTCTGTATCTGAAGGAAGTCTTCAAATGCAGATCACTTCGCTTGACTATTCTTCCTTTCTTGGCCGTATTGCCATTGGTAAAGTTGCCAGAGGAGTTATAAAAGAAAATCAGCCAATTTCTCTTATGCAGGCCGATAGCGTCGTTAAAAGGCAAAGAGTTCGTGAGCTTTATGTATTTGAAGGCATGGGTAAGAAAAAAGTGACTGAGGTACTGGCTGGTGATCTTTGTGCTGTAGTAGGCCTTGAAGATTTTAATATTGGCGATACCGTTGCTGATTTCGAAAATCCAGAAGCTTTACCAACCATTAGTGTAGACGAGCCTACAATGAACATGCTCTTTTCTATTAACAACTCACCATTCTTTGGTAAGGATGGAAAATTTGTTACTTCACGCCACTTGCGTGACCGACTAATGAAAGAAACCGAAAAGAATCTTGCCTTAAAAGTGGAGGACACTGATAGTGCTGATAGCTTTATGGTTTATGGACGTGGCATTCTTCACCTTGGCATTTTAATAGAAACCATGCGTCGCGAAGGTTATGAATTAACCATAGGACAACCTACAGTAATTACAAAAACCATTGATGGTGTTAAGTGCGAGCCATTTGAAACATTGGTTGTAGATGTTCCACAGGAATATGCTTCCAAAGTAATTGATATGGTTACCCGCAGAAAAGGTGAATTGCATGTAATGGAAACAAAAGGAGACATGCAGCATTTGGAATTTGAAATACCATCACGAGGATTAATTGGCTTGCGTACACAAATGCTTACCAATACAGCAGGAGAGGCTGTAATGAACCATCGTGTAAGTGATTATAAACCGTGGAAAGGACCTATACCCGGTAGAAACAATGGAGTATTAGTTGCTAAAGAAGCAGGTTCTACTACTGCTTATTCTATAGATAAATTATTAGATCGCGGGTACTTTTTCGTTGACCCGGGTCAAGAAGTATATAAAGGAATGATCATTGGAGAAAATAACAAGCCTGGCGACCTGGTAGTAAATCCTAATGAAGGAAAAAAATTAACCAATATGCGGGCCAGCGGAACCGATGGTACTGTTAGTATCCCACCTAAAAGATTAATGAGCCTTGAAGAATGCATGGAATATATTCAACAAGACGAATGCATAGAAGTTACTCCTAATAATATCCGAATGAGGAAGACGATTTTAGATGAGGATGAAAGAAAGAAGCAACAAAAGAGAATGAGCGCGGAAGCGGCATAAGATCATTAACTTTGATATATGTTAGTGGGAAAGAGAATATTTATTTACTTCTTTTTTATTGCAGTGTGCATTATTACTTTTCAATTTGCAGAGGCCCAGTGTTCAATATGTACAAGGACAGCGCAGCAATTGGGCGAAAAGCCAGCTCAGGGCTTGAATGCAGGAATACTTTATTTAGCTGTTACCCCACTTGCTATAGTTGGCATCGTTGCTTTTAAATGGATAAAGAGGAATAGGGATTGATGGTAAGTGAGCTGGTTACTTCTTTACTTCTTTATTCTTATATGCTTTTTTCATGAAGTAAGCGGACCAGGGTGTTTGCTTTAATATTATTCGGGGTATTTTATGTTGTGAGCTAATAATATCCTTTATTATTTCAGGAACAGGACCATCATAATAATATTGAATTGCCTCTTTGCTTTTGACCTTAAATTTCTTTACCAGATTCCATATACAATAGTAAACGTATTTATTTTTTGAGTCAGCTCCTATGGTAGAAATCAAATGCAGGTATTCTGGTATTTCCACATTTGGATTCATATAGCAGTCAGCTGAAACCTGAGAAGCTCCTGTTCCAATGTTTATCAATGGTTCAGAAATATAAAAGAATGTTTTATGTTTCTTTAAATACGAAATATAAAAATCGATATCTACTAACCATTTATAATGCGGATCATAATCAACAACATCTCTTCTATAAATAGTTGTACTCGGGTGGCCAATTACATTGTCATATAATAAATATAAATGATCATCCTGAAGCTGCTTAAGTACATTTTTATCCAGTACAGTAAGATTTGAAGTACCTTTTTCATGAATGTAGGTACATGCAGAAAAGATAAAATCAGTTTTATTATTAGTTATAGTATCTGCAAAAACCTGTAAGGAATTAGCCTGAGCAAACCAATCATCATCATGCATTAATTTAATCCACTCCCCTTTAGAATTATGGATAGCAATATTCCAGTTCTGCGGAGTACCTGCAGCGGGGTTATTCTTATTATAGATGATATTAAGATCTGTGTATTTATTTATTAATTGCTTTACCGAATCATCCGGACTATCATCTGAAACTACCACTTCATATTCTTTGTATGTCTGATCTTTAATTGAACGAAGCAACCTATCCAAAAATGCCGTCCTTTTATACGCGGGTATACAAATAGAAATAAAAGGGTTAGGCATCAGAAGTATTTTTTGGCAAACCTGTAGAGATTAAAATTTCGTGAGACCGTTACTTCCTTTTCCAGATCTTCCATTAGCTTTTTACGATCAATAGAATCCATCCTTTTCTTTTGAATCAGTTGCAGCGCATGACCCGCCAATAACCATATCCTGTTTTTATGTCCATCAATCTTCTTATGATCCTTTATGATCTTATAAAGCTCTTCCACTCCTACTCCAGTATTTGCAATTGTTTTTATGACCGGAACCGCCCCGTCATGATTATGAAACGCAGGTGCTAACATCAACCTTAAATTCTTTACGAATATGTCTGCATCTGGACGATCACTTTTATTTACAACAAATACATCTGCGATCTCCATCAGGCCTGCCTTCATAGTTTGAACTTCATCGCCTGCCTCAGGAACTACTACAACAACAGTTGTATCTGCAAGTCCGGCTATTTCTATTTCACTTTGTCCTACTCCTACTGTTTCAACAATAATATAATCAAAACCAGCTGCTCTTAAAAGATCGGATATTTCAATAATCCTTGGATGCAATCCTCCCATGGATCCTCTTGTGGCAAGTGATCTTATGTACACATCGGGATGAACATACCAATCGCTCATTCTGATCCGGTCACCAAGAACAGCTCCCAAATTGAATGGAGAAGATGGATCAACACATAATACAGCTACTTTATTTTTATCCTTCACCAGCCATCCAATGAGAGCATCTACCAGTGTACTTTTCCCTGCACCAGGAGGCCCGGTTATTCCTATTATTCTTGCGTTATTATTCCATTTCAAGGATAGCAGTAATTCTTCATAACCCGGCTGTTCATTTTCAACAAATGAAATGGACCTTGATAATGCTTTATTATCTCCCTTTTGTAAATCAGCCAGTATTTTTTCCCACATGAAGTATCTTGTACTTTTTATCTGTAAAAAATTAATTCAGATTCGCCGTTCAGAAATTTGGAATTGGAAGTTAAAAAAGGCTTTCCCAAATCTGCCACGAAATTGAATTGATTACAAAAATATGCGGATTAGTACTCCAAATAATACCCGCAGCAGGCTTATATCTGCCAGCGTTTTAATAATGTTAGCCTGTCTTTTCATTTCCAGGGCTGCGTTATCTATAAGCATGATACTGTTTTTTGCACTTACCATTCTTAATAAACGGCCGATCCATCAGTTAAATATGCTTATAAAAGATCCTGTTCTCTTAGCAATGAGTTTTTTATTTATAATCCCTTTTGTATCGGGACTGTGGAGCAAGAATATCAATAATTGGGAGGATATAATTCGAATTAAGCTGCCACTGATATTATTTCCAGTTGCATTCGCAGGTAGCTGGCAATTAACCACTAAACAATGGCAGAAAACAGGTTCTTTGTTTTTAATATTAATATTTGCAGGCTGTTGCTGGAGCCTTATACAATATCTTGAAAATACTTCTGCATTCAACGATGCTTACCTGAAAGCAAAAACTATCAACACACCTTTAGAAAATGACCATGTCCGATTTAGCTGGTTAATTGTGGTTGGCATAGTCTATTGTTTTATTCAAATAGAAAGAGCAACAATTAAACCGGTGCGATTCCTTTTCATTTTTATAATTCTCTTCTTTATTACTTATCTACATATCCTGGCTGCCAGAACTGGCATATTTTGCCTTTATATCTTTTTATTCCTTTACCTGATCCGAGCATTAATAAAAAAAGCTTCTGTCCGAACCTGGATCATTATTGTTTCAACTGTTATTATTGTGCCTTTGCTTTCCTGGTTCACCTTGCCAACATTTCAAAACAGGATTAAATATTTTCTTTACGATATTTCTTTTGTAAGAAATAATTCCTATTTGCCGGGGTCTAACGATGGAGCCCGATTTATTTCAATAAGAGCTGGCTGGCATGTAATTCAAAAACACCCATTTGGCGCTGGCGCGGGGGACATTCGAGCAGAAATGGAAAACTGGTATCCTGAGCATGTTCCAAACATATTAAACACTGATAAATTCTATCCATGCAGTGAATGGATCATGTATGGAGGCTTTGCCGGCTGGCCCGGAATGATCCTATTTACTATGATAATGCTGATCTTAATTTTTTATAAGCCAAAAACCAATCATTTTTACTGGATCGTTTTGAATAGTATTGCAGCTTTTAGCTTTGCATTTGATATTGGGCTTGAAAATCAATTTGGTGTATTTATATATTCATTTATAATTCTCTGGTGGTATAAATGGTTGAATCAAAATCAGGATATTAAGAATGGCTGAACTGTTTTCGATAGTAATAATTTGTAAAAATGAAGCCAATGGCATTGCCAGGGTATTGGAAAGCATAAGCAAAATAACGGATGATATTGTAGTGTACGATAATGGAAGCACCGATGGCACAATTGAAATTGCCAAAAATTATGGCGTGAACGTTCATCAACTGGAATGGCTTGGATTTGGCAAAACAAAGCAAAAAGCTGTATCGCTTGCAAAACACAATTGGGTATTGAGCCTGGATGCAGATGAAGCTCTGGATGAACAATTACAAAATGAATTGACAAGGTTGAATTTGAGTGATCCCAGGATAGTATATCAGATCCGATTCAAGAATTACCTTGGGAATAAATATATGAAATGGGGAGAATGGGGAGGAGACAAGCATATACGTTTATTTAACCGTGATTTTGTAAATTGGGATGATGCCAAGGTACATGAACAGCTGGTTATAGGAAAAGATATAAAGGTTGAACAATTAAAAGGCTATATACTTCACCATACTATGAAGGATATGATCGAATACAGCAATAAAATGGTTCAGTATGCCTTGTTGAATGCAGAGAAATATCATCAGCAAGGCAAAAAAGCTACATGGGTTAAAAGACATGTAAACCCGGTATTCTCCTTTATTAACCATTATATTTTCCAATTAGGATTTTTAGATGGGTGGGAAGGCCTAGTAACTGCACGCATGACTTCATTCTACACTTTTTTAAAATATACGCGACTTCATGAATTAAATTCCAGAAACAAATTATCATGAAAGTGCATCAAATTTGCAAGTAGAATCCTATGACCAATTTTATTCCAATATTTCCGCTTGGGATAGTAGTTTATCCTGGTGAACAATTAAACCTTCACATATTCGAGCCACGTTATATTCAACTCATCAACGAGTGCCAGATTGAAAAAAAAACATTCGGCATCCCTTCTATTATTGAAGACAGATTACAGGATTTTGGTACACTAATGCGGATCACAGAAATTACAACCGTTCATGAAAATGGCGAAATGGATATAAAGACAGAAGGTGAAAAAGTATTTCGAATTCTGGAGGTAATTAAAGAGATCCCTGAAAAATTATACAGTGGCGCCATAGTAAATTATCCTCCCAATCATAACCAGGGAAGCGCAGACCTTATGAGAAGAGTTGTAAAAAGTATTCGCGAATTATATAAGTTGCTGAAAGTAGAGAAGCAATTTTTGAAAGATGATGCCCATTTAAATAGTTATGATGTGGCGCACCATGTAGGGTTTTCTTTACAGGAAGAATATGAGCTTTTGAATCTTCTATATGAATCCCAACGACAGGAGTACCTTAAAAGGCACTTAACAAAAGTTCTTCCTTTAGTTGCTGAAATGGAACATTTAAAAGAAAAGGTGAAGCTTAACGGACATTTTAAAAATCTGTCCAGCTTTAATTTCAAGCTTTAACTTCGGCCTTTTAATTCTATATCTATTCATGACCACTACTATCTGCCTGGATTTTGGCAATACACGATTAAAGACTGCTGTATTTAAAAACGGAGAATTAAAAGAGGCAATTATACTTCGCGACAACGCAACTGAAGACCTGAAAGAGATCATTCAGGTTCATAAGCCTGCAAACTCAATATTATCTTCAGTAATTAATCATCCAAAAGAAATTGAAGATCTTTTAATTCATGAAACTAAATTTCATAAGTTAACGAACGAATCCTTACTACCATTTACCATACCGGTAGGGAAGCCTGAGACTATGGGAGCTGACAGACTTGCGATAGCGGCTGCATCCGTATTTTTATTTCCGTCTAAAAATAATCTTGCAATTGGCATGGGTTCGTGCATTACGTACAATTTCATAAATCAATTCAATGAATTCCTTGGCGGATCTATTTCTCCAGGAATGGAGATGAGATTCAAAGCAATGCATCAATTTACTGCAAGGCTTCCGCTTGTTTCGGCAGATTGGAATGTTCCTTTAATTGGTTATGATACCAAGACGAACCTTCAATCTGGTGTAGTTTTGGGAATTGCAAGTGAGATCGATGGAATTATCGATTCATTTAGAATGAGATATGGGAACTTTAACGTGCTTTTAACCGGAGGTGATATACCCTTTTTTGAGCCCCATTTGAAAAATGAGATATTTGCAGACCCTGATTTAATTTTTAAAGGTCTATATGCGATTAGCCAAATCAATAACGCTTGAGAGGACATGGCTTTGTTTATTAAAAGGAGTTTCACCTGTTCTTTTACTTTTCGTTTCAATTGTTGCTAAGGCTCAGGATAATTCACCCTATTCGCGATATGGATTGGGAAATTTATCTCCGTACACAAACATCAGCACAAGAGGAATGGGAAGTGTTTCTGCAGCTTACAGCGATCCGCTTTCTATTAATTTTAATAACCCTGCAACGTATTCCAATTTTCAAACTTTTATTGAGCAGCGCTCTAAGAAAGTTTCGCAAGGCAGAGTGGTGTTAGATGTAGGGATGAACTTTGATAACAGAAGTCTTATTATTCCAAACACATCCAGCAAGTATGGATCTACAGATGCATTTTTTTCTTACGTACAGGTTGGCTTGCCTATCCGAAAGAACTGGGGCATGAGCTTTGGCATACGTCCATTAAGCAGAATAAGCTATTCCATCAGTCAGAATGAAATGTTACACGACCCAAATACAGGTAATGTAATTGATAGCGCCAATACACAATATACAGGCAGCGGCGGAAGTTATTTACCAACTATTGGTACTGGCTTTGCATTTGACCTTTCCCAAAACAACCACGTTAGCTTTGGATTTAATATTGGCTATCTGTTTGGTAAAAGAGAAACAGTTACTAACAGAGCAATCATAGATAGCATTGTATACCATCCTTCGAATTATTCTACTACCACCTCATTTGGAAATGTATTTTTAAGCGGCGGGATGCAATATGAAATTGATCTCAATAAGCAAAAAACCAAATTAATCAGATTAGGTTTAGATGGGAACCTGGAACAAAAGCTAAACGCATCACAAGATATTCTTAGACAAACTTTCACTGTAGGAACAGCTGGAGATATTATAACCATAGACAGTGTTTATACAAAAAACGGGGTAGAAGGAAAAATTATTTATCCTTCATCCTATACAGCAGGATTTTTAATTCAGAACTTACAAACTAATGGAAGTGGCTGGATACTTAGTGCCGATTACACACAAAGCAAATGGAGCCATTACAGGATATATGATCAAATGGACTCCGTTCAAGATAACTGGAGATTAAATGTAGGCGCTGAATTCATTCCAAAAGCAGGTGTTAATTATTTCAGCAGAGTAATTTATCGCTTTGGTTTTAATACAGGACCTGATTATATCAAAGTACAAAACAGCCTGCCTCAGTTTGGAGTGTCTTTTGGAATGGGCCTCCCGATCGCAAGTCATACCAGGCTCACCAACCAATTTACTGTACTTAATCTGGCTTTGGAATATGGGAAAAGAGGAAATAACTCTAACCTGATAAAGGAAAATCTTTTCCGTCTTTCTATTGGTTTTAACTTTACTGACTTCTGGTTTGGCAAGCGCAAGTATGATTAATCCATCTGGCAATACAATTTATTTGAAACTGGCAGCTATCATAAGCTGCCTGTTTATTTATGGCTGTGAAAATGATCAAAAGACGATCAATGAACTAACACAAATCAGAAAAACAGTTGAAGAAGCACGAGGCATACAAACTTTTTTTAGCCAGAATGGAAGGATGAGATCAAAGCTTATTTCTCCTCTGATGTACCATTACGTTTCTGATTCTTCCTACTTTGAATTTCCTAACAGCCTGCATGTAGATTTCTTTGATAGTGCAGGAAAAATAGAAAGTCATTTGGATGCGCTGTACGGCAAATATTTTGAAAATCAGAATAAGGTATATCTGCGCGACAGTGTGTTTGTGTTCAATACAAAAGGTGATAGCTTATGGAGCCCTGATCTTTGGTGGGATCAAAATGCGCAGAAATTCTACACAGATAAAAAAGTAAGGATACACAAAAGCGGCGATAGAATTTATGGCGGTCAGGGATTGGAAGCTAACCAGGACCTTACAGATATCAACATTAAACAAATTACGGGGATAGTGAATGTGGCGGATAGTTTGGCGCATTGAGGAAATCGTGAATCGTGAATGTTTTCTATAAGTCAAAAGTTAAAAGTCAAAACCAATAACTGTAAATTTGCTTATAATTATTGATAGGTTAGCACTAGCCAATTATCAAGTCGGCAACTCCCTCAGATTTCCTATTAAATGATTACATACTTACCTTTTGTCTATTTTCATAGGAAATACAAGACATGCCATTAAGAAATAAAACGGCTTTTATTACCGGTGGAAGCAGGGGAATAGGAAAAGCAATCGCTCTGAAGTTAGCAAGTGAAGGAGCCAATATAGCCATTGCTTCCAAAACAGTGGAGCCTAATCCAAAGCTGGAAGGCACTATTTATTCCGCAGCAGAAGAAATAAAGGCAGCAGGTGGAAATGTATTGCCTATTGCATGTGATATACGTTTTGAAGATCAAATACAACTGGCAGTTGAAAAAACAATAGATCAATTCGGAGGCATTGACCTACTTATAAATAATGCAAGCGCAATAAATATTACAGGTATTGAACAACTAGAACCCAAAAGGTTCGACCTTATGCATGATATTAATATCAGAGGCACCTTTTTTATGTGCAAAGCATGCATACCCTACCTGAAGAAATCTTCTAATGCGCATATTTTAAATTTATCACCTCCATTGAATTTAAATCCTAAATGGTTTGGACAACACTTAGCCTATACGATAAGTAAATATGGAATGAGTATGATCGTTTTAGGGTTGGCAGAGGAATTAAAAAAATATTCTATCGCAGTAAATGCTTTATGGCCTAAAACAACTATTGCTACTGCAGCAGTTAAAAATATATTAGGAGGAGATCAATTAATTCAAATGAGCCGTACGCCTGATATAGTGGCGGATGCTGCTTATTACATAGTTTCCAAAGATGCCAAAGCGAACAGCGGAAATTTTTATATTGATGAAGAAGTATTATTAAAGGAAGGAATAAATGATCTTGATAAATATGCAGTAAACAGATCAAATAAATTAATGACTGATATTTTTATCTGATCAAACAATTATATAATTCCTATAATCAAATAATCTTCTGCCGCTAATCTTTTCCAATAAGTTCTTGACTCTTTCTTTTAATG
>JBJMLT010000159.1:0-4887 GCA_045805165.1 Flavisolibacter sp. | reverse complement strand
CAGCGAAGACCATTCAGAAACTGGAAAGTAAACGACTCAGACTGCAATCCCTTTCCGCATATTCTAGAGAGAATAGTATTTCAAGAGATGCCACCAATGATTTTTTAAATGAAGCTATATCACAGCAAAGAATACCCGTGAAAGCGCATTTCAATGTAATGGTCTGGACTGAAAAAAAAGAAGAACTCAAAGATCTTAAAAACCTGGTTTCAAGTGCCCTTGCCCAAATGGACGCTGTGCCCAAACACGAAGTGGATGGTGCGCCTCAGATTCATTGGGCGGGCCTTCCAGGGAATGAAGCTGATTTTCCGATGAATGAATGCTTTGACACGTTTGTAGAACAGGCCTCTTGCTTTCTTAATATGGAAACGAGTTACAGGTCTTCTTTATCTCCCATTGGGATACGGTTGGGTGACCGTTTGACAGGTAAACCTGTTCATGTGGACATCTCAGATGAGCCCATGCAAAAAGGCATCTGCACCAATAGGAATAAATTTATCCTAGGACCTTCTGGAAGCGGAAAAAGTTTTTTTACCAATCACATGGTAAGAAGCTATTATGAGCAAGGCAGCCATGTGGTGTTGGTAGACGTGGGTCATTCCTATAAAGGCTTGTGTGATTTAGTGGGAGGATATTATTTCACTTATGATGAAACTAATCCAATCAAATTCAATCCATTCTTTATCGGAGAAGGAGATACGCTGGATACAGAAAAAAAAGAAAGTATTAAAACCTTACTGCTTGCCCTTTGGAAAAAAGACAATGAAAACTTTAACCGAAGTGAATATGTAGCTCTTTCCAATGCGCTTCAATTGTATTATGAATATTTATCCAACCATAGAACTTGCTTTCCCTGCTTTGATAGTTTTTATGAGTTCCTGCAACGAGATTTTACTGAAGTGCTCAAATCCGATAAAGTGAAGGAGAAGGATTTTGACATTTCCAATTTTTTATATGTGCTTAGACCTTATTATAAAGGTGGAGAATTTGATTATTTGCTCAATGCATCTGAAAACCTGAACCTTTTAGGTCAACGGTTTATAGTATTTGAACTGGATAATATTAAGGATCATCCGATTTTATTTCCTGTCGTCACGATCATTATTATGGAAGTGTTTATTTCCAAAATGAGAAAACTTAAGGGAATCCGAAAAATGATTTTGATAGAAGAAGCCTGGAAAGCAATAGCCAGGGAAGGGATGGCAGAATATATTAAATACCTATTTAAAACAGTCCGCAAATTCTTTGGAGAGGCTATTGTGGTTACCCAGGAAGTAGAAGATATTATTTCATCCCCAGTAGTAAAACAAGCTATAATCAATAATAGCGACTGTAAGGTTTTATTAGTTCAGTCCAAATACCAAAACAAGTTTGATCAAATTCAAGAACTCCTGGGCCTCACGGAAAAGGAAAAAGCGCTGGTCTTATCTGTGAATAAAGCCAATGATCCATTAAAAAGGTATAAAGAAGTCTTTATCTCCCTGGGCGGCATCTTATCGAAAGTCTATCGCACCGAAGTTTCGCTGGAAGAATATTTAACTTATACGACCGAGGAAAAAGAGAAGATTAGAGTTACCCAATATGCGCAGAAATATGGCAGTATGAAAAAAGGAATTTTAGCACTAGCTCAAGTGATAAGAGAAGAAAATTTGAAATAATAAGGGAATGATAATGTGTAGTATACTTATTTTAAAACATTGAAGATGAAAAAAATATTTTTCTGTATAAGTCTTATGATTTTAGTGATACTAATTTCTACATTCAAAGTGACTGCCCAAGACCCAATAAGCTTAATAATAAAGGAAGGGATAAAAAAAGTAATAGTCGCTATTGATTTGAAAATTCAACGGCTGCAAACCAAAACGATTTGGCTTCAAGATGCCCAAAAAGTAGCAGAAAACACTATGTCAAAATTAAGATTGGATGAAATTACTTCCTGGGTACAAAAGCAAAAGGATCTATATCAGAACTATTTCAATGAGCTCTGGAAGGTAAAAGATATAGTGTCCTATTATCACAAGCTAAAAGAAATAGCTAATGACCAAATTACCTTAGTTCAAGCTTACCACCAGGCATGGAATGGTATCCGGAAAGATGCACATTTTAATGCTGAAGAAATAGTGTATATCGGTAGGGTATATACTGGAATCATTGAAGCAAGTCTTAAAAACCTGGATCAAGTATCACTGGTCATCAATTCTTTTACTACACAAATGGCCGATGCGAAAAGGATGCAAATTATTGACCAGGCAAGTTTTGTGATGAAACAGAACGTATCTGATCTAAGGTTATTTAATTCGCAAAATATTATCCTTTCTCTTCAGCGTTCAAAGGATGAACACGATATTGCCATTGTGAAATCATTATATGGAATCCAATAGGTTGAAATCTATCAATATGAAGCACTATTTTTTACTATTTATTTTTATTTGCTTGGCATCAATCATTCAAGCACAGACATGGCAGGAATGGTTCCAACAAAAGAAAACACAAAGGAAATACCTGCTGAATCAAATTGCAGCCCTGCAGGTGTATGCCGGTTCTTTGGAAAAAGGTTATGCCATTGTCCAGAAAGGATTAGCAGACATACATTCGATTAAAGAAGGTGATTTCAATTTGCATCAGATTTATTTTAGTTCATGGAATCATGTAAATCCAAAAATCAAATCCTATTGGAAAGTACCTGAAATTATTGCATTAGAAGTTAAACTAGTTCTGTCATGCCGTACGCAAATTTCTAGCATTGCGGATAGCCATCAGTTTACCAGGGGAGAAGTCAGTTATATTAAATATGTCTTTGCCAATATTGTAAATAATACCAGCGATATGATGGATCAAATGTGCAGTTTAATAACTAATGCCTCTTACACTATGACTGATGATCAGCGAATTTCTCATCTAGACAGAATTTATAAGGAGGCGCAGGATAAATATTCATTTTTTTTAAATTTTTCAAACGAAATCCATCTTTTGGGTTTGCAACGTAGAAAGGACCAAGCAGACATCAATTCGTCTCGTTCTGTATTTAAGCTATTTTAATCCTAATAAAATGTGTGTATGAAAAAGGGGATAGTATTAGTAATGATGATAGGACTTTTTTTCTCTAAAGAAGTAAAGGCACAGGAACAAGAAATTCAACAACTGATTTTGGATGTCGAAAAACTTGCCCAGCTAAAAAATATATTAGCTGATCTCAAAAAAGGCTATGAGGTTATTTCAGGTGGTTATCAAACAATAAAGAACATATCTCAAGGAAATTTCAATTTGCACCAGGCATTCTTAGATGGGCTTTTGCAAGTAAATCCTATGGTTAAAAATTATAAGCGAGTGGCAGATATTATCTCAACTCAAATAAAAATAGTTAGTGAATATAAAAAGGCAATCCGACAATTTACCTTAAGTCAATTATTTACGTCTGATGAATTAGATTATTTAAAAAAAGTCTATAGAGGTTTGTTCAATCAATCTTTAAAAAACCTGGACGCCCTGACGATGGTTATTACTGCTAGTAAATTAAGGATGTCAGATGACGAAAGGCTCAGTGCAGTAGATGATATTTATTTAGACATAGAAGACCAGTTAACTTTTTTGAGGCATTTTAATAACCAAACAAGGCTATTGGGTTTACAACGGGCCAAAGACGAAAACGAAATCAATGTCTTAAGGAAAGTATTTTAAATAATTACTAATTAGTGAGCAATGAAAATGTGTGTAAGAGCTATTATAGTAATAGCAGTGAGTATGGCTTTACCGGAAATAATCCAGGCACAAGGTTTAGCTAATGAAATTGGAGGCTTACAAAAAGTGCTTGACCAACTTTATCAGGAAATGCTGCCATTATGCAGTGGGCTAATCGGAGTAGGAAGAGGTCTTGCAGGATTTGCAGCTACCTGGTATATCGCATCCAGAGTATGGGGACATATTTCAAGAGCTGAACCTGTTGACTTTTACCCTCTTTTCCGACCTTTTGTAATTGGTTTTGCCGTCTTAATTTTTCCTTCCATCATTGATCTAATCAACGGAGTGATGCAGCCTACTGTAGCTGCAACAGCCGGTATGGTAGATAATTCTGATAAAGCCATTGCTGTTCTATTAAAACAAAAAGAGAATGCCATTAGGAAGACATCTGTTTGGCAAATGTATGTAGGAGAAAGCGGTAGCGGCGATAGGGATAAATGGTACAAGTACACTCATCCTGAGGATCCTACTGGAGCCGGTGAAGGCTGGCTGGAATCTATAGGAAACGATGTGAAATTCGCAATGGCCAAAGCGTCCTATAACCTTAGAAATACGATTAAAGAGTGGATGAGTGAGGTATTGCATGTTCTGTATATGGCAGCTGCGCTCTGCATCAATACC
This sequence comes from Flavisolibacter sp., assembly GCA_045805165.1. Taxonomy (GTDB): domain Bacteria; phylum Bacteroidota; class Bacteroidia; order Chitinophagales; family Chitinophagaceae; genus Flavisolibacter. The sequence goes on along the minus strand of JBJMLT010000159.1, from coordinate 528 downwards.
ATACGAACGTTCTATTTGATTGTACTCGCCATTTTAGGCCCTTTGGTTTTTGGAATTTCAGTTTTTGATGGCTTTGGTTATACCTTAACTGTATGGATCGCACGATATATAAATATTTTCCTTTGGTTGCCAGTGGCCAATATTTTTGGTTCCATCATTGGAAAGATCCAGGAAAAAATGATTGCCCTTGACATTCAACAGATAGGGCAATCCGGTGATACTTTTTTTTCTACATCAGATACAGCCTATCTCATCTTCATGATCATTGGTATCATTGGATACTTCACGGTTCCATCCGTAGCTAATTACATCGTCCATGCGGGGGGTAGTAATGCACTTCTGTATAAAGTTTCCAACGTTTTCAGTTCTTCTGCTTCTTCCGCTACCAAAATGGTCACGCAAGGTGGTTCTTCCATGGTAAATGATGTGTATGGCAGTGCTGCAGGAATGATTAATTCAGGCATGGCCTCCGGAAAAGCCTCCGGTGGCTATTTCGAGGAAAAAATAAAAGGAGGAAATAAATAATGT
>JBJMLT010000158.1:0-2220 GCA_045805165.1 Flavisolibacter sp. | reverse complement strand
ATAAAACAAAAGAGGAAATGAATACCATTCATTTCCTCTTTTATAATTGATCTGTATAGCATGACTTTTAATTGTAATGCCCTTTTCCCTTTCAAGATCCATGTCGTCAAGTACCTGATCCATCATATCTCTTTCACTGACTGTATTGGTGATTTGTAAAAGGCGGTCAGCAAGGGTACTTTTACCGTGATCAATATGGGCTATAATACAAAAATTCCTGATGTTCTTCATTATGAATGAGCCTGTTTAGGATGCGCAAAGGTAATCGTTTTAGCTGGTAAAGCAGGTATGCAGCAACCACGGTTATTGCTATTAAAACATTAAAAATGTGTTCGTTGGCCTAATTCTCTCCTTTTTATATGTATTTAGATTTATTATATTTAAATAAACAGAATACCCTGCCTTGAAATACTGGAAAAAGATCCTTTTTATTATTATATCTCTTCCTGTAGCCTTTGGCTATGCACAGGACCTTCCATCTTACCGGTATACCTCAAAAAATGGATTGATCGCAGACAGGATCACAGCTATCGTACAGGATAGGAATGGTTATATGTGGTTTGGTTCTTATTTTGGAATTTGTAAATATGATGGCAATAAATTTGAAAAAATCCTGCTTCCTGCGAATCAGCAGAATAAATATGTAAATAATTTATATGCTGCTTATGGTAATCTTTATGCAAGTTTTTTGTTTGGCGGAGGCCTGGCAGTTTATTCTAAAGGAAAGGTTATACCTTATTTCCTGCGAGGTAAGGATTCTGTAACCAAAAATGAATTCACCGCACTATTGGAAGTAGGCGATAGCACTTTGTTACTATCTAACAGCCTCAATGAATTATATCTATTTAAGAATGGCACATTCACTTTTCTGTCTGGTTTACCCTTAAATAGATCATTTAAAATTACTTATCTGCAAAAAGACAGTTATAATTCAATCTGGATTGGCACAGAGAACGGATTATTTTTATCACCTTATCCTTACAGATCATTCAAGCGGATTCTTGAGAATAAAAATATCATCTTGTTATGTAAGGATAGTTCAAATCAATTATCGGTTGGCTTTAAAGAAAAAAACCTCACTCATATATATAAATATAAGGGGTCGAATAACGGAACATTACTTGAGGTAAGAAAAAGGTCATTTAAAAATGCAGCATTAATCCCTTCTTCAGGCACTTCTAATGGAGGTATGTGGTTAATGGATCATTATGGCAAAATGACCTTTGTGGATGATAATGATCATTGGCTTTACTGTAAGCCGGATCTGGAGCTTACGACAGAAGTGAACTTCATTTATACTGACAGAGAGAATAATCTTTGGATTGCAAATGAACCAGGCGTTGTAAAGATTACAAACCTTCGCATACAGGTTTATTATTTTAAAGAATTGGCGGCCGCGGGTGGATCGATGAGCTTAAACCATGATTCAGACTATTATGTTTCAAATTCCAAGTTTTTATATACTATTTCTAAAGAAGGAAATATAAAAAAGGTTCCCGATCTGCGAAGTCGTATTCATGATCTATATGGAAAAATATATACTGATTCGCATTCTGATATATGGATCGCATTTTGGAACGGTGGAATATGGCGAACAAAATGGAAAGATGGAAAACTATTAAATAAGACATTTTATTATAGATATAACGGTATTATAATTAAAGCATCTTCTATTGCAGAAGATTCAAAAGGTAATCTTTGGGTTGGAGGCGCAAACGGCATTTTTTATTTTCATAAGAATAAAGTCAGATCTCATATCCAGCCTTTAAATTCAAATGGCTACCCTGCTTTTGTTACAACTATTGCTTTGAATGAAAAAGATAATACAATTTGGGTAGGAGATAATAATTCTGGCATAATCAAGCTTAAATACAATGTATATTCTGATTCACTTATTAGTTACAAAACCGATTTTTTAATTAACTCACAACAAGGATTGAAAGATTCTTATATCCGGGCATTATATCTCGACGTTAACAATGATCTTTGGATAGGAACACGATATGGAGGTATTTACAGATTAAAAAACGGAACGAATACCTATAATGTTATTAATTATAACTCTAAGGCTAAAATGTCCTGTACCCGCGTTACAGATATTATAGGCGAAGATTCTGTTGGAATTTGGTTTGCAACTTGCGAAGGAATTTATCGCTATGATTTAAATAAAGAGCTTTGGAAGCATTTTACTACCAGTGATGGTCTTCTTAATACAGAAGT
>JBJMLT010000157.1:0-14758 GCA_045805165.1 Flavisolibacter sp. | reverse complement strand
TCTGTCAAAGCATTTATCATCTTTTTCAATACAATAATAAATTTTATCTATACTTCCTCCTGAATTACTAATGTCATTTAACATCTGGCTGTGAATGTCCTTGAGATCTGCTTCGGTCATTAAACCTTTCCCAACGCCCCTCTGATTACTGATGATGAGAATTCTGCCAAAAATGGATCTTAGTATGGAGATGGCTTCCAATACGCCTGCGCTGAATTTAAACTGGCCAGGGTTTAAAACATATTCATCTTTTATTTCATCATTGATGACACCGTCCCTATCTAGGAACAGGGTCCAGTCTTTATTAATTTTATTAAACTCAAGAGAAGCCAGCTTCAGATCTCTTGTAACTTTTTCATAATCTTCCGGAATTCCTATATCGATGAAATAACCATTCTGTTCGCAACCATAAAATGGATGGTCTTGATAACAAGCTTCCAAATAATCTTTTTCAAAGGAGAATTTTTGAGGATAGTTCAATTTCAGAAATGCTTTTTTATCAATTAAATAAACTCCACCATTGATCAACCCCCTATCATAATATTTTTTCTCTTTAAATGAAATGATCTTTTTATCGCTGTTTATTTCAACTACTCCATACCGGTCAAATTTCTCCATTAGCTTCAATGCAAGAGTGCATTCTGATCTACTAGAAATATGAAGATCATACATTGCTGCACCATTTATTTTAAATAAAGTATCTCCGTTAACAATGAGAACATGCGGATCTATAGCTGACTGAAGTCCTAAGGAAATTGCTCCGCCTGTACCCAAAGGTTCCTTTTCTATTACGTTGATATAATTCAAAGTGGGATAATCTGACTTTAGAATGCGTTCTATGATTTCGGATTTATATCCGAGAGAGAAAATAAATCTTTCTATACCCTGAAGACGCAGGCTATCTATTACATAAGAAAGAAATGGCCTGCCATGAACAGGCGCCATGCATTTGGGAACATCAGGCAGTTTATCCTTTAACCTTGTTCCTAATCCACCGGCAAGAACGATCACTTCTTTCATTTGGAAGGGAAAAGGTTTTCTTCAGTAAGCTGACAAATGATATGGCCTATAGTTATGTGACTTTCCTGAATCCTTGGAGTGTCGATTGAGGGCACATTGATCAAATAATCAGATACAGATTTTAATACACCACCACCTAAACCTGTAAATGCGATAGTAATGATGCCTTTATTTTTCGCGGCTTCAAAAGCTTTTACAATATTGACTGAATTTCCTGAGGTCGATAATCCTATTAATATATCTCCTTTATTTCCAATTCCTTCAATTAAACGGGAGTACACCACATCATAACTGTAATCATTGGCAACTGCAGTAATATAAGAAGTATTGCAGTGAAGGGCTTCTGCTGGTAAAGCTTTTCTATCGGTATAAAATCTTCCTGAGAATTCTGCAGCTAGATGCTGGGCATCTGCAGCGCTACCCCCATTTCCACAAAAATATATTCTTCGATCATTTTGTAAAGCGTTGGAAACAATCTGTATAACATCAATTATGGTTTGCAGCAGGTTGTCATTATTAATTATTTCCTGTTTTACCTGGATTGAATTTTGTATTATGCTCTTTATTTTTTCCATAGCACATTATTGTATGGTCCATGTTGTAAGACCATGTTCTACAAACTGATAATTCTTATGATGGCCTCCAAAACGTTCCAGATTTTTAATGACCTTGTATTTGGTTACCCCAGGGCAATAAAAGATCATAAAGCCACCACCTCCGGCGCCAGATATTTTACCTCCTGTTGCTCCTGAAGCTTTAGCTTCTTCATAGATCTCTTCCATTAAGCTGTTTGAAATGCCTTCAGCCATTTTTCTTTTCTGTTGATAGCCAAAATCCAGTATTTCACCAAACTCGTTGAGCCTGCCTTTTAATAATGCCTCTTTCATCATTTGAGCTTGTTGCTTTAGCTGATGCATCGCATCTATAGACTGTTCTTTTTTGGAAAGAACATTATTCGATTGCCGTTCAATTATTTTCGCAGATTCCCTGCTAGTACTTGTATAATAAAGCACCAGGTTATTTTCCAACTCAAATAAATAGTGTTGCTTAATGCGAAGTGGATTTACAATTACTTTATCGGCGTCATAAAACTCCATAAAGTTCACTCCTCCAAATGTTGCCGCATATTGATCCTGTCTTCCACCTGCCAGTTTCAGATATTTCCTTTCAATTTCGTAAGCATAATGTGCTATATCGTATTCTCCGAGAGGAAGTTTCATCATTTCAGAAAAGGCACCAATGATGGCTACAACGAGGGTAGAGGAAGTGCCTAATCCTGATCCGGCTGGAGCATCTACAAAAGAAGAAAGCTTAAATCCGCATTTCGGTTCGCCATAATCTCTGCGAATGCTATTATAAACTCCTTTCAACAGATCCAGATTCCCATTAATCGGCATTTCCCCGAGGCCTTTATAATATTCGGTTTCATTCCTGTCATTAGCCTCAAGGATAATTTCTTTTTCCTGCAAGGGCTCAATGCTTGCCCTGGCATATAAAGAAAGGGTAGCATTGAGAATAGCCCCTCCATATAAGTCGCTATACGGACTAACATCTGTTCCGCCTCCTGCCAGGCCAATTCTTAATGGAGCTTTGCTTCGGTAGATCATAGTTATTTTTCTTTCACCTGATGGCTTAGGTCAACAATTGCCTTAGTGAGATGGTGCCAGGAATATTTATTCTTTTCCTCGCGAAGATGAGGAATAAAATAATTTTCGCCTAATTGATAAAATTCAACTATTGCTTTAGCTATAGATTCAGGTTCTGGCTGGCAGACCAAACCTGACCTTCTATCCGGAACTATGGTTGGTAATCCTCCTACATTGGTTACGATCATAGGCTTCTCAAAATGATAGGCCAGAGGAGTTACTCCACTTTGAGTAGCATTCCGGTAAGGCTGTATAACACAATCAGCAGCACACAAATAATATTTTACTTCACTGTCTGCAATAAAATGAGTGCGCAGGATGACGGAGTTTTCCAGCGACAATTGTTTTATAAGGTCATAATAAGGCTTTTCGTCATCATAAAATTCTCCAGCTACCAAAAGCTTAATATTTTGCTTTTGCACTACAGCGTCTGCCATTGCTTTTAATAAAAGATCCAATCCTTTATAATTTCTTATGAAGCCAAAGAATAGTATGATCTTCTCTTTCAAATTCAGATTCAAATAGTTTCTTGATTGCTCCTTTGAAATGATCTCTCCGAAATTGTCATATAATGGGTGCCTTACAATCTTTGCTGGTTTATTCTGTTCAAACTGCTTTAGATCATTCATTACTTTTTCACTCATAGTAATAAAAGCATCACAGGATTTAAGAAAATAAGAAGTGAAAGGTCTGTCACCTGTTCTTTTTTCATGTGGTATTATATTATCGGCTATACAAATGATCTTTGAATGTTTATTTCTTCTTACTCTTCTTAAAATGGTTCCAAGGGATGGTCCCATAAAAGGAATCCAAAAGCGAACTACTATAAGATCAGGCTTTAACTTTTTAATTCTATTACCTGTGATGATCCAATTCAGAGGATTTATAGAATTGATCCATGAATAAATAATAATATTTGCAGGAGGTTCTTCATCAGAATATTGTGTTTTTCCGGGGAATAATAAAGAGGGGTATTGAAGATTAAATGAAATAATGGAGCATTGAGATCCTTCTGAATTAAATTGCTTTGCCAGACGCTGGTCGAATGTAGCCAGACCACCCCGCAAAGGAAAAGCAGGACCTATAATAATTACCCTGCTCATTATAATCCAATTTTATCTTCTATTAAATACCAGTTCCTTCCCGGAGCATTACGTGCAATTAGTTCAGAAATAAAACCGGCAAGAAATAATTGCATACCTACAACAAGGGAAATAAGTGCAAAATAAAATATCGGGGTATTAGTAAGAGTAAAATTAGGAACAGTCAATTTAGCGATAATAAGATATAGGGTAATTACAAATCCAAATAAAAAAACAATCGTTCCCCATAAACCAAAAAAGTGCATGGGTTTTTTAGAGAATTTACTTACAAAGGTAATAGACAACAGATCAAGGAATCCATTTACAAACCGTTCCCAGCCAAATTTGGTAATTCCATATTTTCGTGGTCTGTGCTCCACTACTTTTTCGCCTATTTTCTTAAATCCTGCCCATTTAGCTATAACGGGTATATACCTATGCATTTCTCCATACACTTCAATGCTTTTTACAACTTTATTCCTATATGCTTTTAAACCGCAATTGAAATCATGAAGGCTAATGTGGGATACTTTGCTGGTTACCCAATTAAAAAAACGTGATGGGATATTTTTTGTAAGAGTATTATCAAATCGTTTCTTTTTCCATCCGCTGACAATATCAAAACCGTCTTCATTGATCATTCTCTGTAACTCAGGTATCTCATCAGGACTATCCTGCAGGTCTGCATCCATTGTGATCACCACTTTGCCTAGCGCAGCCCGAAAGCCTTCATTCAATGCAGCCGATTTTCCATAGTTACGTTGAAAGCGGATCCCTTTTATCTGATGGTTAAGTTTACTTAATTCTTCAATGACCTTCCATGAACCATCGGTACTTCCATCATCTACCATTATGATCTCGTAGGAATAATTATTTCCTTCACATACCTTTTTTATCCAATCAGCTAATTCAGGTAATGATTCTTCTTCGTCTTTTAGCGGAATTACAATTGATAGATCCATTAAGCGTTTAATTGTTCCAAGGGATTTTTCGGTCTTTTCTTCGTTACAGCAGCTCCAATCAATGAGCCTATGGCTCCAATGATCAGGTTACCTATTAGTGCACGTCCAATAGCTATTGCCCAAAAGTATTTTCTTGTAAATTGTAATGCTTGTTCAATTTGAGTATCAGTTAGCTTTCCCTGATCTTCCAGATTTTGCCTTGCCATTTCAATCCCTTTTTCTTTGAAATCAGGCACCATCAGATTGAATAAAATAATAAAACCTATAGAAATGAGAGCATAAACAGCTGTTGCCTTAAAGCCATATGCAAATAAATCTCCAAAAGACAGCGCATAATCGTTGGCTTTCCCATACAAACTAATAAAAACTATAAGTCCTGCACAGATAACAATGTAGGTTAACCATTGGGTATAACGGGAATTGTCTCCTCCTTTAAATACATAAATGGAAATCAGAGAAAGTACAATTAATGCGCTGCCAATAATCAACCCTGCGGTTATATGAGATATCGGTTTATTATTCTCCATAATTTATTATTGATTCAAAAATAGGTTGTCTTTATTAATAATGCCAATAGGCTTACCTGTAAGCTCTGTTCCAGGGAATGGACTATTTCCTGATTTAGACTTAAAATTTTCAGCTTTCCACTTTAGATCAGGATGAAAAAGACTTAGGGCAGCCTTTTTGTTTTTAACTATTGAAGCTGATTCAAGGTCAAAAATTGAGCGCGGTTGAATGCTGATCAGCTGAATTATTCTTTCAATTGATAATTCCGGAAATGATGTTCTTATAACAGCAAATGAGGTCTCAAGTCCAGTCATACCATATTGCGCATATTCAAACTCAACTACCTTTTGATCATTATGCACTGGCAGATGATGGCTAGCAATGCAATCAATAACGCCTGATAATATCCCATCTTTTAGAGCAGCCTGGTCTTCCTTCGTTCTTAGGGGAGGATTAACCTTTAAATTTGTATTATAATCTTTCAGATCTTCATCTGTAAAGAAAAGATGATAAGGGGTTGCGGAACAGGAAACTTTTATTCCATTCTTTTTGGCTTCTCTTATTAACTGTACTGAAGCAGCTGTGGAAATACCAGTTAAATGGATGCGCGACTCTGTATATTTAGCAAGCTCAATATCTCTTGCTACCATTAATTCTTCTGCTATTGCAGCTTTTCCCGGTAACCCTAATCTCGTTGAATGAATTCCTTCATTCATTAATCCGGTAGAACTTATTGATCTGTCATCTGGCAATTGAATAATTGTCTTATTAACAGCCCTTAGATATTGCAAAGCCTTTAATAAAATACCAGAAGATTGAACCGAATTAAGTCCATCACTGAATGCTATAGCCCCGCTTTGCTGCATATCGTACATTTCAGCCAGCTCTTTTCCTTCATTATTCTTAGTTACAGCCCCAATAGGATGTACAGTAACGGGTAAAGGAATACTTTTCTGGACAATATATTCAATACCTGATTTGTTGTGAAGTACTGGATTAGTATTGGGTAAAGTAAAAACGTTTGTATACCCACCGGCTGCTGCAGCCCGGCTTCCTGATTCCAATGTTTCCCTATATTCCAGGCCGGGATCGCAAAAATGGCTGAATATATCTACCCAACCAGGAGAAACATGCAAACCTTCAATAAGAACTTCTTTATCAGTCTTAACCTTAAGACTTCCAATTTCAGAAATAAAACCATTTTGAATTAAAATATCAGCCTGCTGCTGATGAAAAGGCGAAGAAGGGTCTATAATTCGAACCTGCCTTAAAAGGATATCCATTAAGAAGCGAAGATAATGGATAGATCATTTTCCATTCCAATTTGTTTTTCCTTCAGATTTTTTATAAAGCCGTGCTTAGTATATTGGCCATTAATTCGATGACTATTGACTAAATAATTATTTATCAGGGTAGGGGTTAGATTTTTTTGAATGTAGTATATAAGTTTTAAAGTTTACCTTTTAATTTAATGACCTTTGAGAAAATCCTCCATTGGATAAATAATAATAACAATATCAGAGCGGTGCTTTTAACAGGATCCAGAGGAGCAGATACATTTGTAGATGAATTATCAGATTACGATCTGGCACTATTTGGAATTAATTTCCAGTTTATTCAAAATGATGAATGGCTCAATGAAATTGGTCATTATTTAATATGCCTCCACGAGCAGTTCTTCTATGAAGATCTGATTATTCCTACCCGGCTGGTAATTTTCAATACTACGTTCAAAGTGGATTTTTCCTTTCACCCTTTATCTGTTCTTTCAACTCTTGAAAGCAAAAAAGTTTTGCCTGATCCTTATAATACAGGATATAAGGTTTTGATTGATAAGGAGAACCTGACAAAATCATTACCAGTTCCAACTTTTAAAGGATTCATTATAAAGAAACCTACTGAAGAAGAATTCCTGAAAAATATTAATGAATTCTGGTTTGAAATACATCATTCAATAAAGTATTTAATAAGAAACGATATATGGACAGCTCATTCCAGACATTGGGCGGCAAAGCTTCAGCTTTTAAAAATGCTACAATGGGAAAATGCCATAAAGAGCAACTGGACTTTTTCGCCTAAAAATGAAGGGAGGAATATGAAAGCATGGATAGATAAGAATACAGAAGAGGAACTTAAAGCTTGTTTTTGGAGGTATAATAGAAAAGAGGGTCATGATTCCATATCAGCAACAATCAGCCTTTATGAGAAAAAAGTAAATATTGTAGCCAATTCTCTTAATTATAAATATGATAATGAGATTGGGAAGCAAATAAGTGCATTACAAATGCGCTTGTTATGATAAGTCTATTGTGCATGTATATCTGAACTGTCCAATAAAAAATTTATGATATTTCAGGTTGTAAAGAATATATACAAAATAAAGCGCAGGATTAAATTGGTCGGGTAGACTGGATTCGAACCAGCGACCCCCACGTCCCGAACGTGGTGCGCTACCGGTCTGCGCTACTACCCGTATAATGTTCAAATGTAAAATCAATATAGGTATCTACCAATCAGATAAAGTATAAGGCGAGTTCATTTTGATATTATATTGATCGGTAAGCAAATTCAATTTATGGAACCGGTAAATTATTAAGGCTTATGAAATATTGATAATATTCTATCCCAAATTGTATTCTTATTTCTTTTCATTGGTAACTGCAACTTACTGTCTTGCTGTAGGTTTTCCTTAATTGTATTTGTCATTAAAAGAACATTGCCCGGGCCTTTGGGCGTTCTTTTGATATACTTGTAAACATTTGATATATCAATGGTGTCAAGGTATGGTTCTAAATGGTCAGTACATTCAAAGCTTATATACTTTTTTATAACTCTTTCTTTATTATGGTAGAATACTTCAACATAAAAGCCTTCCACCTGGTATAAAAGAATAAGATGATCATCATCCTTTCTTCTTCCTACCTGTTCACCATTATACCATAAAATCTCAATCTGCTCAGTTTCATTCAACTGAAGGAAATCATAAAAATGCATCGTCAGAAATTTAGCGAGTGTGTAAGTATTCGCCTGGTTTGGGCGGGTACCTGGATACTTGCTTCTTAGGATAACAGAAAGGCTATTATAGGAGGGATATAACGAAATTAGGAAACCTCAACAATATATCCAAGATAGATTATTGCATTTATGTATTAATAAATTAAAATGAATGTGCAGTGCATTAACTTGGAAATTATTGAATTTCAATACTTTGAAATAGAATTTGAATTCAGGAACCTCTATAAGGGCTGAAAGCATAATATCATAATATATTGAATGGCATGTTATTTTTAATTTGCATTTTTCCTTCTTTATGGTCATGCAATGCTGTGAAGCTGACTTTATTGATATCTACGAGATCATTAATGATGCCGCTTCCGCCTACAAAGGCATAATCCCGGATGACAGATGGCATGAGCCATATATGTCCGAACAAGAATTAAAAAGACAAATAGACGAAGGCGTTCAATTCTGGTGCTATAAGGAGAATGAAAATATAGTTGGAGTAATGGGCATTCAATATAAAGCTGATGTTACTCTGATTCGTCATGCGTATGTTCGATCAAAAAATAGAAGCAAAGGAATTGGAAGCAAGCTTTTAGCACACCTGCTTTCTTTAGCAGCAACACCAGTCCTTATTGGAACATGGGCTAACGCCAAATGGGCTATCGATTTCTATCAAAAACATGGCTTTCTATTGTTAAGTGAAATTGAAAAAAATAACTTACTTAAAAAATATTGGAACATACCAAAACGTCAGCTGGAAACTTCAGTTGTTCTCGCCAGTCCAAATTGGAAAACTGAATAATACATTCAACTGGTAATTTTTAACGCTTAGCTTAATAGTTTTTTAATTTCTGCTATCAGTTGTCAGCCATCGGTCATCGATTTTGCGGATATCCTTCATCTAGCCAATCTTTCTTAATATTATGAGGCAGATCCAATAAATAATAGTTCTTAAACTTCATTTTCTTTAATACATCAATGGCGGGTCTTACGTTAGGACAATGATCAAAAGGACAGCAACCACAATAAATAACAACCTTCTTCTTCTTATTAATCTTTTTTAACTGAGACACTAATTTTTCCATTCCTTCTTTTTTACTTGCCATTCCTGCATCAATGGAATTAGGGATAATGGCTCCTGGCCCTACACTAATAATTACAGGAACATTTTTTTGACTTTTAATTGCATTTGCTAATGTGGATGGCTCCATTAATTGATCTTTTGTCCAGTTTTCAGGATTTTGTGCCTGGATACTACTACTTAAACAAACAATAGTTATCAGGATAAACGATTTTAATATTAAAAATTTTCCCATTCTTATAATTTGCACCAAGTTATTGTTTTCTATTTTATTCGGTTCTTCTCTTTAAATAACTCGCTATATTGGACATTCTTCGAAAACTAATTAACATTGTAAATTCCTGATCAACCAGGGTATTGCAATAAGCACTGTTCCTTGCGAGCCATTTATGGTCATTACATTTTTAATGCAAATAGACAATGAAAGTAGAGATTGTAAATAAAAAATTCAATGTAGACATTTATGGATTTTCGGGCACAGTTATGAATAAAGACTACACAGGAACAGCCTTCGGATTAATGAATAAAATGTGGCAGATTGTGAAGGAAAAAGAATTAAAACATAAAGGGATCAATATTTGGGTTTATGAACCAAATGAAAAAATATTTGCAGGCGTTGAACTTAATGAATTTCCTAATCATGACACTGGACTTGAGCATAAATTAGCTGTTCTTACAAATTATGCCTATTACAAACATATTGGTCCGTATAATCTTATTAAAGAGAAAGGACAAAATATGAGAAATGAATTAAAGAACATGGGCTTGGAGACAAACCTTCCATATATTGAGATCTACGGACATTGGACAAACGATGAAACCAAATTGGAAACGGAGCTATTAATGTCTTTAAAGTAGTGTACATAAAAAAAGCCCGCTAACAATTAGCAGGTCGGGAGATTTGGACAAAGTACGAACTCTTTCCTCAAGGATTTTTAAGAAAGTGAAAGACTTTCTCGTGCAAAACCGTAAGTTTTGGACTCAGAAGAGTCCTTTAATTGACTGAAAAAGTTTCATTTTCAATCTCCATAATATTGCAATTTTTTCAGGTTTTTTGCCAATTTTTCAATTTTTGGCTCCTTTGCACAATAATTGGATAGCTAAGGATGTAAATGAAAAACCAAATAAAAAAGGAGGTTATATGGCTAACATCATGGAAAGGAACAACGGCAACGGTAGTGCAGTGGCTACCAGATCCCAAATGCCTTTTGGTGGTTTAGTTGATAGCGTCTTTAAGAACACATTGAGCCGCTTCTTCGATGATGACTTTTGGGGCTTTAATGGAATAGTATCCTCCAGTCAGGTTCCTGTGAACATCAGGGAAACTGATAAGACCTATGAAATGGAAGTGGTAGCTCCGGGTCTCACAAAAGAAGATTTCAATGTGAGCATTACTGATAACATGCTGACCGTATCCTTTGAACACAAAGAAGAAAACAAGGAAGAAAACAAGAGTGAAGGTTACTTAAGGCAAGAGTATCGCCAGCAATCTTTCTCTCGCAGCTTTACTCTTGACGAAACTGTTGATGCTGACAAAATCAATGCTCAGTACAAAGACGGTGTGCTTCACTTAAGTCTTCCTAAAAAAGAAGGCGCTCAAAAAATCGCCAAAAACATTCAGGTTAAGTAAGCTTGCTGCAATAGATAGTTGCTAACGTTGTTACTGCTAGCAACGTGATAAGTTCACCAGATGTGAGCTTCGATTAGCAGAAGTGTCCTTGCTAATCACATACTGTGGAAATTGAGTGTCATAGAAATTAAAGGCTGCTTCAAAAGCAATTTGAGGCAGCCTTTTACACATTCAAGGAACTTCACTTAGTAAACAATGTCCTAATATTACTCAAGCGATTCAAAATCTATAAGTGATGTTTCGAATCGAATTTTGAAAGAAAATTCTCTTCAATAATTACAGGAAAACCTGATTGAGCAAAGGCAAAAAAGAAGGTTTAGGAAAAATCACTCCTAAACCTTTATAAAGTGGAATTAGTCGGGTAGACTGGATTCGAACCAGCGACCCCTTGCACCCCATACAAGTGCGCTACCGGGCTGCGCCACTACCCGAAAATATGTTATTAACCAGGGTCTTCAAATGGGTTGCAAATTTATGGATATTTAAGTCAATTTCACGCTTCTGTACTAGTTTGCAGTATGACCATCCAGCGTAGTCAACGAATCGACAGCGTTCTTTCCAAGCGACAGAACGATTTGACCATTGTTCTGGAAAACGTTTTCGATCCCCACAACATTTCGGCGGTTATGAGATCGTGTGATGCCATTGGAATTCAGGAGATCTTTGTTCTGAACACAAAAATACCTCTTCATAAAAAATGGGGGAGCAGAAGTAGCAGCAGTGCCTTGAAATGGCTTACAATACATCAATTTGATAATACCGAAGAATGCTTTTCAACGATCAGGAAAAAATATTCAAAAATATTGGCTACGCACCTTGAAAAAAATGCAATTAGTCTTTATGAATTAGATCTTACGCAAAAGATAGCATTGGTATTTGGCAATGAACATTCAGGGGTCAGTGATGAAATACACCAATATGCCGACGGCAATTTTTTAATTCCCCAGGTAGGAATGATTCAATCGCTGAATATTAGCGTTGCTTGCGCCGTTTCTTTATATGAAGCATTCAGGCAAAAAATGATTGCCGGACATTATGATCAAAAAAAATTATCAGTTGAAGAATATAATTCATTAAAAACAAAATGGGAGTTGAATCTGGACGAAACTTAAAATCAAAGAAGAAACCAGCATGCCAAGAACCTCAAACCTCAAACTTCAACCTCAAACTTCATACTTCTTTCTTTTGCCCTGATAGATTATCCAAAGTCACATTCAATTCAAATCCCATCAATATTGCCAATGAATTTGCATAGATCAGAGAAAAAAGGATAAATATGGCCCCAATAGATCCATACAGCTTGTTATAATTACTGAAATGATTTACCCAGTAGGAAACAATCGCTATAGCAATGATCATTAGTGAAGTAGCAAATACGGATCCTGCCGTGAGTAAAGGCCATCGCTTCGCTAGTGCTGGCCCATGCCTGTAGATATTAGATATGCTTAGAAACATCAGTAATACAATAACGATCCAGCGGAAATTGTGGATGAATGTTCTTAAAGTAACTCCTTTAATGCCAATCCACTTCAATACTGCGCTTTGCGCTATTAGCAACACCAGGCACAACATTACAAGCGCAAAAACAATCAGGGTTAATTGTAATGCGGTCTTTCTTTTATGAAAGCCTTTCCGCGTTCTGAATCCGGGATAATTTTTATCAAATGATCTCAGGATACCCATCATTGCATTGCTGGAAAAATAGATAGCAGTTAATAACCCAAATGATAATAGTCCGGTTCTCGGTCGGTGAATAAAATCATCGAGGAACTTAATGATCACTGAATTATTCTTCTCACCTGGCACAATATCCTTTATCAATGCAAATAATTGATGAATGAATTCCTTAGATATTGGCAGTAATGGTATAAGAGTGAACACAGATAAAAGAATAGGAGGCAGGGCCATAACAACATTAAAAGAAATGCCGCTTGCTCTTTCAATCAGACTTGTTTTCCTTAATTGGCCTATAAATGGTTTCCACACATCATATAGAGATAATCCTCTGAATCCGGGTAAGTAAATCTTTTTTGAGCCTCTGATCAGACTTCTGCCGGGCAACGAACCCTCAAATTTTTTACTTATTTCCGTATTTATAGCCATTCAACTATTGCGCTTTTAAATTTTTAAGAGAATCAAGATGATTCAAAGCTTGCTGGTATTGTCTTGCTTTAACAATATGCTCCTCATAACTTGAACTGAATAAATGAGTTCCATTAAATTCCGGATTGGCAACAAAATATATATAGTCTGTTTGTGGTGATTCAATAACTGCTTCGATAGTTTTTTTACCAGGAGTGCAAATAGGCCCCGGTGGTAATCCTTTATTTCGGTATGTATTATAAGGAGATTCTATGAACAAATACTTTTCATAGATTCTATGAAGCGCAAAATCATGCATGGCGTATTTAATGGTAGGATCTGCCTGCAAAGGCATTCCTTTTGCCATTCGGTTTAGATATACACTTGCAATTTTTCCTTTTTCGGAATTATTATTGGTCTCCTCTTCTATAATAGAAGCCAATATATAAGCCTGCTGTGGAGTTAGTCCACGATCTTCTGCCATTTTTCTTCTTTCCTCTGTCCAGAATTTTTTAGATTGTTCCGCTAATTTCTGGTAAAGGAAGGAAGGTGTGATATTCCAAAAAAATGTATAACTGTCGGGGAGTACTACTGTCATTGCAGTTGATGTATCTGTATGGAATTTTTTTAAGGAATCCATATTATTAATGAAACGGATCATTTGCAATGAGTCAAATTCAAATTTATTACCTGTAAAGCGGGCGAAATCCTCTTTCGTTCGCAACTTGGTTATAATCAGATGAACCGGAGTTTGCCTGCCATTTTTAAGCATTCTGAGGATAGAAAGTAGGCTGCTTCCCTTGCTTATCTCATATTTGCCCGGTTTTATATTTTTCCAATAACCCATTCTGGATGCGAGTATATTAAAAGCAGTAGTGCTTGTTATAATACTATCAGCTAATAAAGAATCCAGGACTGATTTCTTATTTGATGCATTAGTCCTTATATATAAATTCTTTTTACTCGTATTAAAAGCTGTTGCTGACCCAAGGAACTTCCAGGCTGCAATACCTGCACCAATCACGATAATAAGAAAAATTATAAGTCCTATTCGTTTCATATCATGTTCAAAATAAATAAAAAACCCTGTCTGTAAGACAGGGTTCTATTAGTATAAAAGTAATATTATTTTTGTGAACCTGGAACTGTTCCTGTATTAGTAGGTTGAGAACGCGGCGCTTGTTGTGTTTGTTGAGTGCGATCTATCTGTCTGGTATGACTTCCTGGTATAAAAACGGTAGAAGTAATGCAAAGAATAGCAATGATTACAGCAAAGATCCACGTGCCTTTTTCAAGTACATCCGTTGTTTGTTTAACACCCATGAACTGAGTACTGAAACCTGCAATATTTCCGGCTAATCCACCACCTTTTGGATTTTGGACCAGCACAATAAAGCTTAAAATAATAGAAGCCAGAACTACAAGTATTACAAATAAAATGACCATATCACAAACTCTTTAAATTTTCAATTTTGGCCGCAAAATAAGCCTTTTTAGAGGGATTGAGCAAACATAATTTGTTATAAACTTCCATAGCTTTCTCATTATTTCCCTGTTTTAACCAAACTTCAGCCATCGATTCTGTTACTACCTCAGATTCATGAATTGAATCATCTGCCATATGCTGAACATTGCTCTCGAATCCCGGATCCAGGTTTTGCATAATATCTTTAGCAGGTAATCGTTTCATCGTTTTTAACCATTCTGTAAAGCTTTTAAGCTGTTTACCAAACTTATCCTTAGGT